>NZ_AP024412.1:1571538-1885846 GCF_016865445.1 Mariniplasma anaerobium
GTTCTTACCAGAAGCTGTGAACTTCGCAATAGAGCCTCTAGGTGCTGATTTAGATGACTGTCCGCCTGTGTTAGAGTATACTTCAGTATCTAATACTAGAATATTGACATCTTCGTTGTTTGCCATAACATGGTCGATACCACCATAACCAATATCATAAGCCCAACCATCTCCACCAATAATCCATTGTGAAACTTTAGAAAAGTAATCTTTTACATCAAGTAAGTCTTTAGCATATGTTTTGTCGATTTTTTCTAATTCTTTGACGATATCAACTTTTAATCTTCTAGTTATTTCTGAACTTGCTCTATTTTCAATCCATTCTTTTGATAATGCTTGAAGTGATTCAGGCATTTCTTCTAAATGGTCAAATAATAATGTTTGAATTCTATCTCTTATTGTTTCATAAGCGATTCTCATACCAAAACCAAATTCTGCATTATCTTCAAATAATGAGTTAGCCCATGCTGGACCAAAACCTTTAGCATTTGTAGTATAAGGTGTAGCAGGGAATGAACCACCATAAATTGATGAACATCCTGTTGCGTTTGCGATTACTAAATGATCTCCATAAAGTTGAGTTAATGCTTTAATGTATGGTGTTTCACCACAACCAGCACATGCTCCAGAGAATTCAAACAATGGTTGTCTGAAACTCATATTCTTAGGATTGTTATCTCCCATATCTTTGTATGTTACTTCATTGAAGAAATAATCTGCTGTTTCTTGAGAACCATGAGCAAGTTGATCTCCAATTGGAACCATAACAAGTGATTTTTCTTTAGAAGGACATACTTGAACACAGACACCACATTCTGTACAATCAAGTGTTGAAACTTGAATAGAGAATTTGTATCCAGCAAAATCTTTACCTCTAGCATCTAAGAATTTAGCGCCTTCAGGTGCATCTGCAACTTCTTGCTCGTTAGATAAGAATGATCTAATAACACCATGTGGACAAGCGAATACACATTGATTACATTGAATACAATTCTCGCTCTTCCATTCTGGTACATAATTTGCAATACCACGTTTTTCATATGCAGTTGATCCATTTTCCATGTGTGCATCTTCATATCCTAGGAATGCTGATACTGGAAGTGAATCACCTTCGATTGCGTTAACAACGTCTGCAATTTTTTTAACAAAGTCTGGACGATTATCATCAATTACTTCTACTGAATCTTTTAATGTTGCCCATTCTGGATTTACATTTATTTCTACTAAATTGATATAACCAGCATCAATTGCTTGTTCATTTAATTTAACAACTGCATCACCTTTACGGCCATAAGCTTTTTTAGCATAAGATTTCATTAATTTATTTGCTTTTTCAGCATTTAATAAATGATCATTTAATTTAAAGAATGCAGATTGCATAATTGTATTAATTCTTCTACCAAGTCCAATTTCATAAGCTAAATCAACAGCATTAATAATATAGAACTTAGCTTTTTTAATTGCTAATTGACGTTTCACATTATTTGGAAGATGAGCTTCAATTTCTTCTTTTGGTGTTTGTGTATTAAGTAAGAATGTTCCACCTGTTTTAAGTCCTTTTAACATATCATATTTTGTAAGATATGTATCTGTAGAACATGATACAAAGTTAGGATAGTTTACTAAATATGTAGAACGAATTGGTTTATCAGAAAATCTTAAATGCATACGTGTTACACCACCAGCTTTTTTAGAATCATAAGCCGCATAAGCTTGTGAGTAAAAACTAGTATTGTCACCAATGATTTTCGTAATATTTTTAGATGCACCAACTGTACCATCAGAACCTAATCCAAAGAATAATAATTCTGTTGTATTAGCATCAGCTAAATCTAGTGAAGTATCTATTGTTAATGAAGTATGTGTTACATCATCATTAATACCTACAGTAAATTGGTCTTTTTGTTCGCCTACCATATTTTCAAATACAGAAACGATCATTGCAGGTGTAGTATCTTTAGAAGATAGACCATAGATTCCACCTAAGATTTGAGGTTGTTCTTTAGTTCCGTAATAAACTGATTTAACATCTAAGTATAATGGATTACCAGTTGCGCCAGGTTCCATTGTTCTATCTAGAACTGTTATTCTCTTAACAGTCTTAGGCATTTTGTCTAAGAAATATTTAGCACTAAATGGACGATATAAATGAACTGTTAATAAACCAACTTTTTTACCTTTACTTATAAGATAATCAATTGATTGTTGAGCAAGTTCACAAACAGAACCCATTGCGATAACAACATCTGTTGCATCTTTATCACCATAATAAGTGAATGGTGCATAATCTCTACCAGTAACTTTAGAGATTTCTTGCATATAATCATTAACGATATCAGGTACAACTTCATAATGTGTACCTTGTAGTACTTTAGTTTGGAAATAAACATCGTCACTTTGAGCACTACCTCTTGTAACAGGTCTCTCAGGATTTAATCCGTGAGATCTAAATTTAGCAACCATGTCTCTATCTAATAGACGATCAAATACTTCATAATCTAAAACTTCAATTGATTGAACTTCATGAGATGTTCTAAATCCATCAAAGAAATGAACGAATGGAATACTTGACTTAATTGCTGCTAAATGTGCAATACCTGCTAAATCCATAGATGATTGAACTGATGTAGATGCTAAGAAGGCAAACCCAGTTTGTCTAGCAGCCATAACATCTTGATGATCACCAAAGATTGACAATGCTTGTGCTGCAAGTGATCTTGCAGCAACATGAATAACACCTGGTAACATTTGACCAGCAATCTTATACATGTTTGGTATCTTTAATAATAAACCTTGTGAAGCGGTATATGTTGTAGTCAATACACCCATCTGTAATGACCCATGCACTGTACCGGCAGCACCTGCCTCACTTTGCATTTCGATAATCTTCACTGGCATTCCGAATAAATTCTTCTTACCATTTGAAGCCCAAAGGTCAACATATTGTGCCATTGGTGAGGATGGTGTAATTGAGTAAATCCCAGCTACTTCGGTAAAAGCGTATGAGCAATAAGCTGCTGCTTCGTTACCATCCATTGATTTAATAACTTTTTTAGCTACCATAAATACTTCCTCCTGATTTAAATATCTAAATTAATACTTTTAATATTTCAGCTGCATTCTCTTTTGGAGATGCCTTTTCAAAAACGTGAGTAATAATACCTTCTTCATCTAAGATGAATGTTGAGCGATTAACGCCCATATATTTTCTGCCATACATGCTTTTTTCAACATATACACCAAAATATGAACAAACTTTTATATCTTCATCACTTAATAAGATAAATGGTAAGTCATAAGTTTCTACAAACTTTTTATGGCTTTTTACACTATCTTTTGAAATACCAATGACAACGATATTGTTTTTCTTAAACTCATCATATGTATCCCTAAATGCACAAGCTTGTGTTGTACATCCTGATGTAAGATCTTTGGGATAAAAATAGATAACTACCTTTTTGCCTCTATAATCACTTAAAGTGTGTAATTTATTTTCTGCATCGAGCAAACTAAAATCTTGAACTTTTGTTCCTACTTTTAGCATCATATTCCTCCATTTAAATAAAACGAGCTTACCATTAGATATTATAACTCATTTTATGTTATTTTTTAAGGGTTTTTCAGAATTTCACATATATTTATTTCATATTAAAAAGATTATAAACATTAACCTTCCAAAGAACAAAGGTTGATAAATCAACCATTTAAACATACTCACCCAAATAGATATGTACGTTTCGGCGTGTTCACACCACTATACCCTAACTTTTTAGTTTTGGGGTTACCTTTTCTTAAAATATTAAGCGCTGCATTTAAATCTGCGTTTATTTTTTTACCTTCTTTTGATAGATATAATCCTCGTTTAATTCTTTTACCACTAAAACTATGTTTTTTGTAATCTAATTCAGGAATTATATCATTATCTAAATAGGATGCTTTTGAGGTGTAAGATTCATTTATAACTTTTGAATTAATTCCATATTCTTTTGCTAAATAAACAATTCTATCTCTAAGTTTAGCTAAAGGGATTGACTTTGCCATTTGATTATATTGTTTGCTTAGTACTATGTCTTTAAAGTCTTCATTGTACCCTATAATAATTTCACCAACACTATTAACTAATGCATGATTAATTATGAGTCTTGCTGCTTTATTAATTCCATATGTCATTTGATGGTTTCTTTTATCAATAAGTCTAATCATTTGATTTGTTAACACATTTTGATTTGGTCTTGTACTTGATAAATGACTCATTCTTTTATGATACCACTGGTTTAATGATTTTAATTTTTTGCCATCAATTAATAAATGATTTTCATTCGTAACTGCACAAGTTACTAAATTATTAAATCCTAAATCAATTCCCATTGTTTCTGTTTTTAGATTAATTCCACATAAAACATCTTCTTCTATATATGTATGAATAACCTCAATGTATTTGCCATCAAATCTTTGTTTAATGGTGATTTCTTTTATTTGTTTATTTATTATACATTTTGGTGTTTCTATTAATATATTTAATTCATCTAATATGTTTAATGAACTATAAAGATAATTATCTTTTTTTGGTAATATAAAATACTTTGATACACGTTTTATAAAATTACCGCGAGGTAATTTATAATATTCGTTATCTGGTTTATAAACCATTCTATCTATTATAGAGTAATATCCAAACTTATCAAGATATCTAGGTAATCTTACTTTCATTTTATTGTTCGAATTTATAGAACCAAAAAAAGCTTTCATTGCTTCATCTACTTTTTTGATAACTGCTTGTGCTTGTGAGGTGCTAAGTGTTCGATAGTTATCGCTTGATTTTAGCAAATGATAATTATCTTCATATGTTAAATATGTTTTAGTATTAAAAAAATGTTGTCTAACATTATACAATGCTTCATTATATAAATTCTTTGATGCCCGCATCAATAAAAGTAAAAATGTTTTTTGATCTTTATCTAACTTTAGTCTTGTTTTTATAGCTTTATATCTCATGTTTTTCACCTCCTATTCATGTCTCCATTATACCATTTTTGTGGCTAAAGTAGTACAAATAAAAAGATATGAGAACTTTTAAAAACTGAACTGGAGTTAACATAAATAAATTGACAACTTAGATTTTCCTATTAAATAAAAAAACGACAAAGTCGCTTCTTTTTAATAGTTGGTGCGGGTAACAGGAGTTGAACCTGCACGCCGTAAGGCGCTAGATCCTAAGTCTAGTGCGTCTGCCAATTCCGCCATACCCGCGCAAAAAGAATTA
Source organism: Mariniplasma anaerobium (assembly GCF_016865445.1). Taxonomy (GTDB): domain Bacteria; phylum Bacillota_I; class Bacilli_A; order Acholeplasmatales; family Acholeplasmataceae; genus Mariniplasma; species Mariniplasma anaerobium. The sequence goes on from NZ_AP024412.1 coordinate 1,576,802, forward strand.
TACCCTTTTTTTATAAAAGTGTCAATTCTTTTTTTAAACTTTATAGATATTTTTATTTTTTCTTTCTATATATAATCAAAGCCCCTATTGCAGCTATAGGAATTAATGATAATAAATAAATTGTCTTAAATTCAAAGCCGTTTTCATCCACAACATCCATTAAGATTCTAGTTTGATAAACTTCATCTTCTACTTCATAATTTAGATATACATAATACTGACCTTTTGTAGATGATCTTAGAGAGTATTCATTATGGTCTATTGATAAATTTTTAGCCACAATACCTTCATCTTTTAATTTTAATGAAAGCCAGCTTATAATATCAGATTCACTTTTTATCTCTTCAGGTGTTACTGTAATGATATACGCTTCATTGATATTAAATTGTGGTCCTCTATTATCAATAACATGGATATATACATCCTTTATGGTTGTATTTGAAGCATTATCGGTAGCTGATATAGTAATTTGATATACACCTGGGGTAGTTTGTTGTAAATATTGATCACTTGTAATACCAATACTACTCTCGTTTAGTGCAATATCATCAGTTATATTATAATAACTTAAAATTTCTGCATGTGTAAGTGTATCGTCTGTGACATACAAATATATTTCATCGGTTCCTTTAATTACAGGACCAACTACATCTATAAGATCTATATCAAATGTATGTGTTGTTAAATTGCCACTTGAATCTGAAGCTTCAACAGTCATTTGATATGTACCTATCTCATCTGCAGCACTATAGCTATCTTGCGTAATGATTAAATCTTGATAGTCCAGATCATCAACATTATCGCTTACACTTATATAAGACTTTATAGTATTTAGATCAACCTTGTCAACTAGTGATACTTCTATAGGCTCATCAATAGTTATTATAGGTGCTGTTAAGTCTTGAACTTCAATGGTTAAAAAGAATGCTTTTTTTATTTGATTATAATTAGCTTCATAGATCATTTCGTAAATACCCGGTAATTTATCACTAGTTGAATATGTATCGCCTGTAATATTCAAACTAATTGATTCATCATTATAATTTGTCGCATTAATATATGAGGATATCGTTTCTGTTGTTAACAGTTGATCATAATTAATAAGTAAGCGTCCATAATGTTCAATTTGATCATCTAAAGACAAATACGGTTCAAATCCAAAAAAATCTTGATACTCCCCTTCGTATAAAACAATTTCATAATTAGGTGATATATAATTTGTTGGCATATGTATAATATCTATATTTAAATACTCCGCAGTATTATAAAATTCAACATATACTCTATGGTTACTCACATCTTTTATGTATGAATACTCACGGACTTCATATCCAGGTATGTTTGTTATTTCCATAACTTTAGTTTCAATATCTTCATAAAGATACTTTAAAAATGCTTCACTCATCACAAATGTATACGTGGTATTTGTTTTAACTTTAAAAGCCTCTTGTGTTTGATATGCGTCATCTACACCAATACTTCTAAACATCATACTCAAATCAAAATAATTTCTCCCCACTGGTAAATTTTCGTAATTTGCATAACTACTAGACTTAAACATTGTAATACTTAATAAGAATAACATCAAAAAAATCATTGTTTTTTTCATAATCTCTAACCTCCTAATTCATAATAAGGTTTTATTGATCATTTTACTTTTTTAATAATATAAAAAGAAAAAAGAAATGATTTCTCATTTCTTTTATATCTTTTAAATGGTAGGCCCAGCTGGATTTGAACCAACGATGAGGGAGTCAAAGTCCCTTGCCTTACCCCTTGGCTATGGGCCTGTAAAAAAGTGGGGCGGCTGAAGGGAATCGAACCCTCGCGTCTCGGAACCACAATCCGATGTGTTAACCACTTCACCACAACCGCCATGTCTATTGCGCAACTACTATTATACAATATATTTTAGATTTGTAAAGTAAAATTGTGTAATTTTTTTGATTTGGTTGCCTATTTTTACGATATACTGTATTATAGTTTAGGAAAGGTGTGATTTTATGATGAAATGGATTGGACGCTCGATATACGTCCTTGCGATTGTATTTATATCTGTAATTATTTATAGATATGCATATACTGCTAAATTACAAGAATATTATGATGCAGAAATTAGAGATAATATTAATGATGATGAAACCTTACTTATAGGACTCAATACATTATTAACTATAGATTATTATAGAGAATCACCTATGCTTTATCAATATGTAAGTGATACTGGAGATTATCAATTTACACTATCGTCTTATGCCATTGGCATTACATACGGAGATGTTTCATATGATGGACTAATGTTTGTAATTAATAATTTAGCAATTATGGAAGATGGCGAGCTTATTGTAGATCCAGTTTTAAAGATAACCGTCAATTTGAGTCATAATACTTTGTTAGTTGAAGATGAGTATTCAAATATGGGTAGTGTTTATTATGATCCACTCATACCTTTTAGTATTTATAATGTACCTGCTCTATTTTTATTTGATGCAGAAAATTATTTATTAATCCCTAATGATGATGACAATGCAAGCCCTGAATATGCAACTATTGAAAATATTACTTTAGAATATTCAAATGGTGCAGCTAATGATGATAATGAATATCTTTTTAATGAAATCCCTTTATTTGTTGGATCTAAAGTTGAATATAGAGATGCAGCTTATTTAAAAGATAGCACATTTAATATTGATCCTGATTTATATCAAATTAATGATGATTTTGGATCAGATGGTTTAAGTACTGATAATATAGCTACTTTCAATTTAGTAACTGAGCAAGATGATTTAACACCTTATAATGGAGCGATTTGGAGAATCATGGTTATTTATATTTTACTAATCATCGTGATAACTTACTTCTTATTCTTCCATAAGATGCTGATGGGTCATCTTCAATACAAAAAGAGATTAGCAGATAAAGAAATTACAGTTAAAAATCCTGAAGTTATATTCAAGGATATAGATACAGATACAAAAGACGGAAAATAATTTTCGTCTTTTTCTTTGTTTTAACAATTGCATTTTAATCCTTGATTATGCTATACTTATACATGCTGTTAGGGATATGGTGTCAATGGTAGCACAGCGGTCTCCAAAACCGTTAGTACGGGTTCAAATCCTGTTATCCCTGCCAATTTAAGCAAGCATCCTAGTTTAAACACCCAAAACGTTTAAAAAACTAGGATTTTATTTTATTTACCTTGACAACAAATGGTTATCTTTAAATAAATAATAACAAATAGTTGTCAAAATGTCAACAACTATTTTAAAAAAGGAGATGTTGTTATGAAAGCACTAAGATTAAAAGAATTCAGGGAGACTAAAAATCTTAGCCAGCGAGAACTTGCTCAACGCCTAGGTATAACTCAGGCTTATTACTGGAAATGGGAAATCGGCAAGTCTTTTCCAAATGCAAAACAAATTTTGAAACTTTGTGACACACTAGAATGTTCACCTAATGATTTGTTTGGGTTTAAAGGTGTTCATGCTGTAGTAATTGAAAGATTAGAACATGATTGAAAAGAACCAAAAGAAAATATTCTATCTAGATACTAATGCTCTATATTATATACTGGGATTATCTACCAATAAAAAAGTAAAGATTGCCAAACTTAAAAAACTAACTCATACAAGTGCTATCTCTTTAAATATACTGAGTATATTTGAACTACTAAATAATATAAACAACACAGATAAAGTAGAAATTATAGATAAGCTAAATGGCTTATCTAGTCATATTTTAATAGCTTGTCCCGCCTTTTTAAAAGGGAAAATAACTTATAAAGAGATTGACATGCTTTTATCTGTTGATCATTATTCTATAGTGATGCCAAAACTCACAAAATATACCATAAAATATATATCTTATGAATTTGCCTATGTGATTACACTCGCATGCAGTATAATACCTCAAATGTTTCTATACTTTCCAGATTACAATTCTAATCACTATAGAGTCGATGAATATGAGAAATCACTTGAAGTGCATACGTATCAACTTATTCAAAAATTAGACAGGCTAATTCAAAAAAGGTTATTAAGTTTATATAAAAAAAATGGTTCTATTTCTGAAAAAGAAACAGTTTCCATTTTTAGGTTAATATTGGTAAATTTATCAAATCATTTGGTGACTTTTGCTAATCCATATATTTCAATTATTAATTCTTCTTCAGATGGGAAAATTTCTTTTTTCAGATTAAGAAAGAGTTTGCTTTCTAATATAAAATCACTAGATTTCGATTCATTACTTGTCGATAATAATTTAAATTTCAATGATGTAAATTTGCTTAAATCGTTTAACATTGATAAAAGCATAAGTGAAATATTTGATATCTATTCTAATAAATTCATTACTATGGGTGGATATACTTTTAATAAATCAGAATTGGTTGAAAAGTATTCCTTGGAATTTCTCAAAGATATTTTCATCAATTCTCAAAAATTATATATAAACGACTTAATAGATATGGAAATCATCAATGGTTACTTAAATAACATTGCTTCAAATAAGTCATTATTCATAACTTTCGATAAAAATGTAATAAGAAAAATGTCTTCTTTGTATTCGCATAATTTTCAAGATTCATTGGACATGATAGAATCACTGCAGATTTAATCTAATTCATATTTTTCGTACATGTTTTTTATATGCCTTTTTTCTGTATGTTGATATCTTTGTGTAGTCTCCATGTTTTTATGTCCCATAACTTCCATAACTGAAACTATATCCGCACCAGATCTTAACCACAAAGTAGCCAGTGAATGTCTAAACATGTGGGCATGCAATTTATTCATGCCAAGGCTTTCCCTAAGTTTTCTCATGTAATTATCAACATCAAAATAATTCACAGGTCTATTTTTTAAGATATTATGTAATAGATACTTGTGATTTGATCATACAAAACAAATAAAATCAAGCTGACTAGTAATACAATTACTGCTATTCCAACTACTAATAATGGTCTTCCTACAAATCCATTATAATATTCACTATATTCAAAACTCATTTCAATCACCCCATTCTATAACGCTTTGGTCATTCCAAGAATAGTATGTTACAGATACACTAAGCCCAGGATTTGAAATCGTAATAAAGCTTCCTCGAGGAGCGTTTTCATCATATATATATCAAAACTATTATTCATATCTGGAGTAAAAGAATGACCAACACCAACAAGACTTGATACTGCACCAGTAAATACACAAATGAATCACTGTTTCATTATAATCTTCATTTTTCCTATGATATACTCTTCAAATATAAAGCATTTATTAAAACTGAGCTGAACACTCATTTCAAATATTTATCAACAAACAACCAATTAGAAAGGGTATTATCTATCAAATCAATTATTTGATATGCATCGCAATAATCACTTAAAAAGAGATTACACCATTGCATCAAATTCTCCAATATTTTTGATTCAAACTCGTTAATTTTTAATTCATGTCTAGTGAACTCATATATTGCTCTATGAAGTGCCATGCAGGGTTCATTATATAATTCTATTTCTTCATTATTATATAAACTCTTTTTATCATTAAGTCTTATTGATAAATTTATATTCATTCTTATAACTAATTCTTCCATTTTTTCTTTTCTCATAATTTCCTCCAAAATCAATTCATCTCATACCTTGTAGAAATTGGATAAGCAGTAATTAATCTTCCATTTTTCCCCATTACAACTCTCATATATACATTATCATAATAACCATTATAAACAATTCTTGGTCCTTGTACTATACGCTCAGATTTTGGAGAAGCAACAACTGAATTAATAGCTTTTTGAATTTCCATATGATCCCAATTTTTTGGAAATGATGTTTTCCCATTTACCCCAGGGTATAAATGTCCTCCACCTCTACTATCTCCATAAATTGTATGACTTAAACCTGAATCCATCATATTCCCATTAATATATGTTCCTGTCATCCAATTATTAGTTGGTCCATAAATACTAATCATATTCCCCATTCCAGAATTTATTCCAGTTTGAGAAATATCATTAACTGGTAGGGAACCAGTAAACCTAGATCCTCCTCCACCTAGTGTTCCTCCTCCACCAAATGGAGTTCCTACTCCACCACCAGTTGCACACCCATACAAACTTTCTGATGTGTTTCCATCATCATCAGTATATAAATAACAATATCCACTAGGATCTACATTCATCACAGGATTATTCTCTGTATATGTAAACATATTATGTCCTAATACAGAATTACTTGCTTTCAACATACCATCTGCATTGATAAATCTTCCTGTTTCAGGATTGTAATATCTTGATCGCAAATAGTATAATCCGCTTTCTTGATCATAACGATATCCTCTATAACGATAAGGATTTGCATTTGCTAAAGCTGAAGATGTTTGAACAGTGATATTACCGTATGCATCATATCTATAATATACCCCAGTATAACCATCAGAATCAATGAGATAAGACACATTTCCAAGCGCATCAAACATATAAAAATATTCAGATCCATTATATCTCATAGAGATTAAAGAGCCATCTACATCATATGTATAATAGATTTCATTAGTTCCATCTGTTTCATATAATACTAATGATCCATTCAAATAATAAGTTGTTGTAACTGAACCTACAGTTTTTGAATCTCTGATTCCATCTTGATTGTATGTATATGTTGAAGTCATAGATCCAATTGTTTGTGATATTAAACTGCGTCCTTCCCATGTGAATGACTTGTCATAAGATGTACCTCTGGTATTATCTATTTCAATAACATTACCAGAATTGTCATATGTAAAAGTTAAAGTATAACTCAAAGATGAGTCAACAGCATCTGTGTATACCATGCTACTGATCTTATCTTTCCAAGTAGAATCATAATCATATACTTCAGTTTGTAATGGTGTAGGTAATGTATTGTTACCTTGAGCAAAATTATAATATGATTGCGTAGTTAGATTGCCATAATCATCATAAAAATTGTACACATCTTATTGGATGGGTTATGTGAATTTAATTATGTTTCATCATTGGTTTCATAAATGGATAGAATAATCTTTGATTTTGGTAAATATGTGATATTGACTTGGTCTCCAACTTCAAATTCTCCAATATCCATTATATAATAGCTAATATTATTGATAGTTATATAATCTGGGAAAACTCTACTACCGTCTTTATATAACTTAAAATCAGAATTTGCCGGTTCTATATTTGTGATAACTCCATTTACATTTCTAGAATCTGATTCTTTTTCAAAAAGTAAATCCATATTCATATGTCTTATTGAAATCATGCAAAGTAATAAAAAACTAATTATAGACCAATATAAATGAAGTTTTCTATTTCGTCTAAAGGGGGTTATTTTTGACTTTTTTAATGTAAATCTATTTGGAAACATATGAACAATAATACCCCACGATAATACAATCACTCCAAATAATGCGAAAACTAAGGCATTACCCACTAATTGAATCCAATATGAACTATATTCAAAACTCATTTTTTTACTCACCCCAATAATAAATGAAGTATGGTACTTCTTCTTCATCTACCAAATATAACTGATATGTATAAGAAAAGTGCGAAGTGCCAAACGTTATGAAAGTGGTTCTTGGACCATCTTCAATGTAAAAATCTAACACTTCAATGTCCACAGACCACGCATGACCAGCTCCTAATAATTTACCAGATATGGATGTAGACATAAACTGGCCTTTATAGTCTCCTGGTTTATCATAATTATCTACAAATCCAATATCAATTGATAGTGGCGCATCTGAAATGTAAACACCATAATGCAGATAAATCTCAATATACTGATCTGTGAAATTAATGACAATTGCTATGCCACCACCTACAATTAGTCCGCCTGTGATATCAATTACAACCGCTAAATCATCAGTATTTCCTGGTCCCCAATTACCACCATTCATTCCAGGATATTGATCATATGGATTACATCTTGGTCTCCATTCAGGATTAACTGAATCACCATTAGCATTTGCTAAGCAATATCCACTAGGATCAACATTCATCACAGGATTATTCTCAGTATAGGTAAACATATTATGTCCTAAAACTGTATCACTTGCTTTCAACATACCATCTGCATTGATAAATCTTCCTGTTTCAGGATTGTAATATCTTGATTGCAAATAGTATAATCCGCTTTCTTGATCATAACGATATCCTCTATAACGATAAGGATTTGCATTTGCTAAAGCTGAAGATGTTTGAACAGTGATATTACCGTATGCATCATATCTATAATATACCACAGTATAACCATCAGAATCAATGAGATAAGACACATTTCCAAGCGCATCAAACATATAAAAATATTCAGATCCATTATATCTCATAGAGATTAAAGAGCCATCTACATCATATGTATAATAGATTTCATTGGTTCCATCTGTTTCATATAATACTAATGATCCATTCAAATAATAAGTCGTTGTGACTGTGCCTACAGTTTTTGAATCCCTGATTCCATCTTGGTTATATGTGTATGTTGAAGTCATAGATCCAATTGTTTGAGATATTAAGCTGCGTCCTTCCCATGTGAATGACTTGTCATAAGATGTACCTCTGGTATCATCTATTTCAGTAACATTACCAGAATTGTCATAAACAAAAGTTAAAGTATAACTTAATGATGAATTGAGTACATCTATGTATACCATGCTACTGATTTTATCTTTCCAAGTAGAATCATAACCATATACTTCAGTTTGTAATGGTGTAGGTAATGTATTGTTACCTTGAGCAAAATTATAATATGATTGCGTAGTTAGATTGCCATAATCATCATAGGCATAGGTAAAAGTATAATCGTCTATTTCGTTGTTTTCTCTAATAAGTTGGTTGTTTTCATCATAATAGTATTCCATGATATCGGAAGAAAAATCAGTTATTTTTGTAATATAGCCTTGCTCATTATATTCCATGGTTTGTGTAATATAGTGATGACCATTGGTTTGAGTGATTGTCTTTATTCTTCTGGATACATCACCATAAGTAACATCAACACCTTCATAATAACTATATAAAACTGTATTAATTGTTGTAGTATTTAGTGTTATGGATATATCAACTAATCGTCTTAAGTCATCTGTTTCAAATGTATAGTTTTTAGTTACATCACCAAATTCTGTGTTGTCGTAGATTCCAGATGTTAAATTGTAATTAAATGTTGTAGTTCGACTATATCCTTCAATATCAAAAGTATAAATGTGAAGATTTCCTGCATTATCATAATCATACGAAATAACATTCCCATCTTGATTTGTTACTTTTCTGATACGTCCTACAAGGTCATAATTATAATAATATTCTTGATTATCTCTTAAATCTTTCAATACTGTAAGATTACCTGATTGATTATACTCATATGAATATCTTTGTACATAGTGATCGGTTTCATAAAACCATAAGCCCTCAATTTGATTTTCATCATTATAAGTTATTTTTATTTTATCCCCATTACCAAAAATTTCTTCAAAAATTCTACTTGTTTCATAGGTTACATTGCTAGCGATATCAGTATCATAAGTATATTCTTTTAGCATAGATCCAGAAAAAGTCCCTTCAGTTCCAGTTCCAATGTAAACATATTCCAATCGATATAAATCATCATATTCTAGTTTGTAAGTCATACCATTCATTTGAATTTCATCAAGCACATCACCCGTGTAATGATAGGTGATTGTTGAATCATCTTTGGATATAGTTTTTATTCTGCCTTTTTCATCGTATGTGTAGTTTGTTGCTATGTCTATTTCATTATCAAATGATGTTAAAAGTCCATTAAGCAGTCCCCTTGTATATTCTATTTCACTTCCAAATTCATCTGTTGTTTTAGAAATGTATTGACCTTGGGTTGTATAATACAAATAATTCTGATAGTATGATCCATCAACTACACCGTCATCATTTGCATCTTCTCCAATTTCAACTCTATAGGCCTTATTATATTCATTATAAGTTATTGTTGCAGCGACATTGTTTTGTGACACATCTTTAAATAAACCTGAACTATAGGCCCCATAATATGTAACCTTATTATTTTGATCTGTACTTTGATCAAGTAAAAATCTGTTGTCTTCATTGTATTCATTGAAAATCACACCACTTGATTCAGGTGTGCGAATATATTCTGTATTCCCATATGCATCATAGCTATATTCGGTTCCAAAAGACTCATTATACATTTGTATACCATCAAAATATACTGTACCTTCACCTCTATAATATACTTTTACATTGATTGATGTAATAGTACTATCTACATATATTTTTGAAGCTTGATATTGCCATGATTCGATATCTGAGTCAAATTCGTAGTAATACTCATCTGAATTTGTTCCATCAGAAAGTGTCACGTAAATTCCAAAGGCTCTACCATCTGGATTTTGATCATAATGTTTATCTGGTGTTACATCACCTTTAGCCCATGCAGAAATAATATAATTACTTCCTGCTTCAAATTCTGAACTTGTCAGTGTGGTTTCAATATATTTACCTAAGTCAGCATCACCAATTATTCGAATGTAATAATCACCTAGAATACTATCATATAAATCGCCTTGTTGATTTTCAATACCATCATAAACTCGAGTTGCATTACTCAATGTCCATCCAGCTGTGTTCATCTCAAATGATGGATTGTCCAGTATATTAACTCGAGTGTCTTGAAATGCATTCGTAATTTGAATATTATCAAAGTAAGCTCGTCCATTAACGCTATTATATAGTTTTATTGTAACTATTGTATTATCAGATGTTACATCAAAATCTACTTCTAGATATTTCCATTCACCTAACTGATCATTTATTGGAGTATATTCTGTGCTCCCATCAACTGTGACAGCAAGATAGGCGTCCTCTGAAGTATCTCCATAAATGTAACCACTTAATTTATAATCATCTCCTTGATCAAGAATGATTTGTTGTTCTAGATGTGCTACTTGATTAGGATAAACAAATATATAAGCCGCCTTATCACCAAACAAACTCTGCGTAGTTAAATAACTTCCAACTGGATTTTTAAAGAAGCCTGCATTTGAATCAATAACAAAATCCCAATTTGTATCAGTACTAAGTGTATTATACTCAAAGCTATGGTTTCCAATTGGATTTAATTGAGTTTTTTGAGGAAGTGATGATTCAACGAGTTTATGATTTAAAAATAAATTTTTACTTTCAAATGTTCCAGTCCAAGGATTCAAATATCTATAATATGTAGCATTTCCAAAATCATCTAAAATATTTACTGTATGTCCATAACTATCAAATGTATACATCACTGAATTTCCTAGATGATCTTCAAATGTTGTTTGATATAACGCATATTCAACATCAATGAATCCTAGATTGTCACTACCCATGGTATATTTATATTGATCAACTTTATTTAACGTGTCATATTGGATTTCAAGATTCAGTCCTTCACTTGAAGTTATCGAATCTAGTCTATCATCTCCGCCTAGTGAATCATAATAATCATAAATTACTGTATCTGAAGATGCATTTGCCATAAATGTTGAAAATCCTTGGTATGTAGAATTCACAATATCTAAATAACTTACTTGTCCTCTATAATCCTTATGATATGTGACACTAGATAAGTTTTTGTTGTTATTCAGTGCATTTGAAGAATATTCATATTCTATAACTTCAACTAAATTATATGAAGTACAATTTCCGTCTACATCCCATGTTTGAGCAAGTTGAATTAATTGGTATTCTAAATTATCATCTGTTGAATCATATTCAAAAGATATAAAATTACCATAAAAATCAGAAACTTTATCTAATCTATTGTTAGCATCATGATGAATATTTAAAAACTGTCCTGTCTTAAGATCTTCGATTCTAACAAGTCTTCCATTATCATAGATACTTCTAATCCTATCAGGAGTATACACAATAATATCTAGATTTTGATCATTATTATAATCATCAACTACAAGAATGTTTCGGCTTCCATCATCTGCTAAGTACGTCGTTAGATTATAGTCCCTAATAAGTGGTTCATCGGTTGCAAAATCTGCAGGAACATACTCAAAATAAGTCTTACTTCCGTTCGAATTTGTAACTATTCGTTCACCAGTTGTTGCATTTACCGATGCATAACTATCAAAATTCGTTCTCCATCCTAACCCATATCCTATATTAACATCTTTAAGATTTTCACTATAATACATGCCTATGTCAATAACAAGACCGTCATGTTTTCCAAAATAATCATTTCTAACAAAATTGAGCTCTCCAGTAAAATCATTAATCATAGCGGTTCCTGCATCACCAACCGGAGCACTGTGATAAGTCCAAAAGTTATATAGTCCTGTTGTGTACTGATAACCTACTATAACATTAGGTCCAATTGTATCTCCATATTCTTCTGATGCAAAATACATATGATCGTTAGTTACTAGTGTCTGTTTGCTTAATTCAACAATACCAACTGAGCGATTATCTTCTAACCAATCATTCATAGCTTTTGTCATATCCCAGCGATAATACTCAATGCCTATATCTCCAGGATACACATAATCATAATCTTCAATAAATGTGTCTACATCGTTAAATGTATTTCTAGTAATATTGGTCCATGATGACGTATAATTGACTTTTTTTAAGTTGATTTGACAACTTAAATAGTCACAATGATTATAAGTTGTTCCATAATATGTTCTTAACTGCAGATGTGCATAACTTACAATCGCATCATCTGGAATCTCTGCGGTTGAAATTTCGATATAACTTTTATAGCTATCTATGCTGTTTTTTCCGACCATAAGAAAACTGCCATATTCAAATGCTTTTGAAGATGTGACATATTTATCTCGTATGCCTGGATTATCAGATCCATTAATCACTAAACTTGGATCAATTTTCACTGGATATGATGCTGTTTGTAACCACTCATCATTTGGAATGATTGTGATTTGATACACTTTATTACCTATATGATTAAGTTCATATGAAACATCATATGATGTATTTAATTCATCATCTATCATATATAGTTCATCAAAGGAAAAAAGAACCTCATCATCTTGGTTTAAAAATAAAATACTTCCATTTTCATCTTGAATAAGAGATAAATCTTTTAGTTTATATTCAAATGTTAAACTGAATTCTTCAATATAGTTGTTGAGAATAATATTTTCTTTAATTTTACTACCGGTTAATATATACTCAATATCCACATCTTGAAGAACTTGACTATATAAAACTGATTGATTAATATTTATCAGTTCTTTGATATCATTTGATTCTGTTTTAGATTCATCATATTTCACAGTTGATTGATTAATATCAAGAATACTCCAATCAATACTATACTTATCTAATGTTAATTTAATCGACTTATTATCATCAATTTTTTTCGGGAATTTCACTTTAAATTTATTATCCTTATTTTCTAACTCATTTCCAGTATCATATAAACTATTATTGATTTGCTTCCACTTTCCATCTTTTTGATAATGAATAACATCGTTATACATAGCTACTTCATATGTTCCATCTACTTTGCGAAATGTTTTAGATGTTTCTGTTCTCTCATCTATCATCTCAGATTCTATAGCTACTTGACTTTGATCAAAATCAGGATCATTCGTTGTTGGGTAGCTATCAAATGAAGACTGTTCTGTTATAAGTTCTTGATTTTCAATCGTTGCAGCTTGTACTTGAAATGCACTCCATGGTACTAAACTCCACAGTTGCCCAAACAATGCTAAAAAAACAAGCATTTTTGTACTTGCTTTTAACAATCTTACTAAAACCAAAATCTGTTGATTCTTTAAAGGTTCTTTCTTAAACATATTTAATTATCTCCCCTATTTTATTTTTTGAAACTAATTAAGTGCATGTTATCATGAAAAATAAAAAAAGTAAATAGTATATTTAATTATTATACAAATAGTATATTGTAATATCTTCGATAAATATATTAGACTTTATATTTTACCTTCTAAGGGATTTTGATATAAACATGAGTTTTGATACATGCCTACCGGATAAAATGTATTGTGGTAGGTGAGGGATAGGTAGGCATGCCTGTTTAAGACCGACAGGTCTTTCGTTTAAGGGTCTTTTATCTTTTGATCTTTATATCGTCCCAAGTAACTTGGATCTCATAGCGGTATCATCAGCGAGATACATATATAGATCACTGTATATCACAATAACGGTCCTCATGAAAGATACTCTGATAGAATAGATAAAATAATAGGTTAAGATAGTCTTAAAAGAGTAGTAATACAAGAGTATAGACATTTTGTGTATACACTTTCTTATTTAGGATACAGTTTCTTATTTGTATGGTATACACTTATACACAACATAAAATAAAAAAACACCTGGGCTTAATTTTACCAGGTGAATCATCTATTTCTAAGAGTATTTATAATGTTTTTGTTTGTCTTATGGTCTCATATGCGCTCTAAAACAGCCTCTATAAGAGGCTTATTTTCATATTCAGTTCATAACTACCCCCACATCAGTTTCCTCGTATATGCTTTGAATATTTGCATATATTTGTTCTTCAGATGCTTTATATGATGCTAACGTTAATTCTTCGTTTTTTTCTTCTTTGTAAAAGTATTTCTTTTGTTGGATTACTACATATGCATTATAAGCTTGTTTAAGGTTGTTTTTCTTAATGTTTACCCAGTCAACAAGCGTATACATCTTTTTACGAATGAAACGTCTCTCACGTGATTTTTTAACGCCTTTAGAATATAGTTTATTATCAAAGTCTGTGACTCTTAGATAATCTAAGATAAGAGGAACATTTAACTTCAAAATACGACCATTAGTTAGACCTAAACTAGCATCTTTCACATGGTATTCGCACTCATCTACATCTTTAACAAAGCCCATGTCTCTAAGCTTTCTCAGTGCTTGTTTGATACTGTTGATGCTCGTATCTGCTCCATAATCATTTAAAAGTCTTAAGATACCTGTATTTGATATAAATAGCACTGGATTAGTTCTATGCATGTAGATCAATAAATGGATCACTTTATTCCATACTTCTATATCAGAGTTAGCATAAAAGGAAGTTGCTCCATTCATCATATAATGCGGATGCACTTTTACATGAGGGAAATGATTTGATTTTTTATATGTTTTATTAAGTGCAGCTTGCATAGTTTAAGTTAACTCCTTTTTGAGTTTATGTTTCCATTTTTTCTAAGCTTTTAACGTAATCATCCATCCAATCAGGTTCAGAAACTGCTTGTTTCTTTTTATAGGTCTTTTTCTTTGACTTAGGACGTATGAGTTTAAGTAGTGCATCTTCGGGTGTTTTGACGTGTTTTAACCACCCATTTAATGCGGATACCATGTATTGATAGTGTGGTATATATCCCTCTTTGTACTTTAATATAAAGATTAACATGGCATTAAGTATGGCTGTAGAGACTTCCATGTGATCCTGATAAAGTTTAACGACATCTTTTTTTAAAGAATCATCTATATTCTTACAATACATGTCTAGTATGATCATGGGATCAGCCATGGCTAAGCTATAAACTTTTTCGTTGATTGTATTCATATTACGTTTACTCCAATCGTTTTAGAAATCTTTTCGAGTTTTATTCTATGTTGATCTATAATCATATCGAACACAAGTTTTCACTTCTCCCCCAGAGTTATTCTTGTGTTCTTTTTTTATTTAAGATAGAGATTGAGCCTTTTATGGTGGATGCTCAGCACCAGGGGGAAAATAAAATGAAATCTAAATTTGATTTGCTTTATATTT
Source organism: Mariniplasma anaerobium (assembly GCF_016865445.1). Lineage (GTDB taxonomy): Bacteria > Bacillota_I > Bacilli_A > Acholeplasmatales > Acholeplasmataceae > Mariniplasma > Mariniplasma anaerobium. The sequence continues at coordinate 1,592,562 of NZ_AP024412.1, forward strand.
GATTAAGGTTTTTAAAAGACTTAACAATACATATATTTTTTCATTTTCTTTTAGTTTATCTTTTGCATCAATACTTCGTTTAGCTATGCTCATCATTTTTGCTCTCTCGTTATAATTAATCATTTGATATCACCTTGTGATATTTTTTTATTTTTACGGTAATAGATATACATGGGTAGTGTAAAGAATGAACATCCGATCAGACCACCAATAAAAATATAAATAATAGCTTCAATCATGATTTTACCCCAGGATTAAAGACTGGAAACAAATGCATCTTTAATTGTCCTGGATGAATTGGAATTTCCTGATTTTCTAGTCCGTCATCTTTTCTAAATTTAGTTTCTTTTTTGATTGCTTCTAAGATTGCTTTTGTTCTTACCAAAGTTGCTTTTACTTGTTTAACATTATTACTTTTGTTCTTGGACATTTTAATACCTCCCTGATATAGATTTATAGTCCTAATTTGGGCTATAAAAGATACGTTATCAGGCTGTACCTTTTATAGCTCAAATTAAGACTACAATGTTCAATTTAAAAAGCACAAGCCTGATTTTGTACTCTTTTGTTAGTGTTATCTCTAATTCTATGAATTCTTTCTAATTCTTTCTCATCATATCCACCTAGGCTAGATAGCATGAATTCATCAGCAAGACTTTTGTTGTAATCTAAACATTCTAAAACTAAACTGTATATTCTTAAATCTGATATATTAAAAATTTCAGCTTCTGTAGTAATGATTTTTCTAACTCTTTGGAAGTTCATCATATCCCCCTTAAATAATAAAACACCCATTTTATTGGGTGTTTTACTATTGAGGACTCCAAAACCGTTAGTACGGGTTCAAATCCTGTTATCCCTGCCATTTATAAATTTGAAAGAGCATTTGCATGCTCTTTTTTTTATATGATAATCTTAATTTCAGTTCCTTTTTGCAAAACAGAAGTTAGTTTTATATCTCCATTATATTTAATAACGATATGTTTTACAATCGCCAATCCTAATCCAGTTCCACCATCAAGTCTACCTTTATCAACTCTATAAAATCTTTCAAAGACTCTATGTTGTTGTTCTTTATCAATGCCTATACCTTCATCTTTAACAGAAAAGTTCATTGTATTATTTTTGTTTTCCAATGTAACATAAATTGATTTGTCATTTGGTGAATATTTATAAGCATTTTCAATAAGATTTGTGAACAGTTTTGTGAAATCTATAGGATCACCAACATAATTTATTTCTTCTATTTCACTTATAAGTTTAATGTGTTTATCTTTATAAACTTGTTTTAATGAATTGATTACTTTGATTAATATTTTTGATAAGTCAATAACTTCAAAATGTTCTTCTTTAATGTTTTCTAAACGAGAAAGCATAAGCATATCTTCTACTAATGCATTCATAAACATTGTTTGTTCAACAATTTTACTAGATATATCAACAATCTCTTCTGGTTTTTTAATCATATCAAGCTGAATAAGTTCAGCATATCCTCTGATTGCGGCTAATGGTGATTTCAGTTCATGAGAGGCATGAGAAATGAAATCTTTTTTCATTTGTCCAAGTTGTCTTTCTTCTGAAACATTATTTAGAGTTACTAATACTTTAGCTAAATCATTTGAGCTAGATTCGACATGTAAAGGTAAAACAAATGTATCATAAAAACTATCATTTATTTTTATGTCTTGATGAAATGTTTGATCAAGATTTAATGCTTCATCAATGGCTGTTTCTAATTTGTGTTCTCTTATAAAATTATAACTATTTTTATTTAAAAGTTCATCGTTTAAATCAAATAATGATTTCGCATTTGAATTATAAAATATCAAATTTTTATGGTGATCAAATAAAAGAATCACCTGTTTAATTTCATTTAATATTTCATTAGATTGTTTCTGATAATTTTTTATATGTGTTAAATTTGTTGATGTATCATAATTAATTTGATTCATCTCATGCAAGATATTGTTAATCTCAGGATATTCACTATTTAAGGTCATCATTTGATATTTACCTTGATTTAATAATGTTAATCCATTGATAACTTTATCCCAAGGTTTTAATAAATTTTCATTTATTTTTTTTAATCCAATGTAATAAATCATAGAAATAATCATAATACTTAATACAAAAACAATTATTGCTTGATTGTAAGTGCTTATTTGTGTCTCGATTGGAATTGATACTCTTAAATAATAATCATTGTCCAAACGAGTTGCTATATATAATAACTCAACACCAATAGTGTCAGATTTTCTAGATTGTACACTGCCTAGATCTAGAATTTCTGGTCTTTGACTTTTATCTTTTCCAACTGCATCATCATGTGTATCAGCTAAAACAAATCCATTTTCATCTAAAATGGTGATACGTCTTTGGGTTTGTGCAAATAGACGAACAAAATCCGTATCTGTTTGATCAAAGTTTTCATAACTTGCTTCTACTTCATCTAATAAAAAAGACATCATCGATAATTGATGTTTTTTCTGAATTTGATATACTGACAAAATTGCAATAACAAAAAACACTATTAATGCACTTAAAAGCAAAAGCATGTTTTTTCTTATAATAGTTCTTTTCATTTGATTTGATATCCTATGCCACGAATGGTTTTTATTTCTAAAGTTGATTGTTTAGTTTTTAGTTTTTGTCTTAAAGATTTGATATGCATATCTAGTGTTCTTGATTCGCCTATAAAATCAGTATTCCATATAGATTTAAAAATCATTTCTTTAGATGTTGCACCATTTTGATTTTTGATTAATAATCTTAAAATATCATATTCTTTATTTGTCAAATATACTTCATCATTGTTCATCAAACAAATATGCTTATGATCATCAATCTTAACATCTTTAAAACTATATATATGATCGCCTTGAATGTTTCTTAATCTTGCTTGTAGTCTTGAAGTTAATTCTAATACTCCAAATGGTTTAGTCATATAATCATCAGCACCCAAATCAAGTGCAATCACTTTATCCATTTCATTTTGAAGCGCAGATATCATCATGACAGGTATCTTATCATCCATTTTTCTAATAAGCTTTAGAATATCTAATCCTGAAACATCTGGAAGCATAATATCTAATAAAATCATGTCTGGTTTTTGCAACTTAAATTTATCAAAAAAAGCTTCGCCTGTTGAAAAACCATATCCTGTATATCCGGCATTTTCAATTGTTTTTTCTATAACATATTGTATGGCTTGATCATCTTCAACAAAATATACAATTGGCATGATAGTCCTCCTTAGAATAATAACGTGTTTTTATGTGTTCCTTTTACGATGAAAATAATCCATTGTGCGATGTTTACAGCGTGATCACCAACACGTTCAAAATATTTGGCAACCATGAGCACATAAATCAATTCATTTGCATCAATTTTATCATTTTTTAACTCAGTTGTCATCTTAAGAATAAGCTGTTGAAACAAATTATCAACTTCATCGTCTTTTTTAATAACTTCTATAGCGATTGATTCATTAACTTGTACCAATCCCTTAATGCTTAATAATACCATTTCTTCAACAATATCTGCCATTTGAGACGTAATTGGTAAAACTCTTTTATTTATCTTACCCTCTATATGTAGTGTCATCTCAGCGATGTCAGTTGCATGGTCTCCAATACGTTCTAAATCAGTTATTAATTTTAAAATACCAGTAACTAATCTTAAATCACTAGCTAGAGGTTGTTCTCTCCATATAATGTTTAAAGCAAGTTTTGCAATTTCTTCTTCATAACGATCCACTTCATCATCTTTTTTGATTACTATTTTCGCTAAATCTTGATCGCCATTTTTAAACGCTACAAGTCCTTCTCTTAAATTACTTAGTGCTAAATCTGCCATATGTGCTACATTTTTCTTTAACTCTTCAATCATTTCTTCTAAATGTTGTCTTAATGTCATTTTTTTTCTCCTTTTATCCAAATCTACCCGTGATATATTCTTCTGTTTTCTTATGTTTAGGTGTTGAAAACATATGGTTTGTATCGCCAAATTCAACAACCTCTCCCATTAAAAAGAATGCAGTCTTATCAGAAATTCTAGCAGCTTGTTGCATGTTATGTGTCACAATAACAATTGTATATTCTTTTTTTAATTCTACAATTAAATCTTCTATTTTTGCAGTTGCAACAGGATCTAGTGCACTTGTTGGCTCATCCATTAAAATAACTTCTGGCTTCATCGCAATTGTTCTTGCTATACACAGTCTTTGTTGCTGACCACCTGATAAAGATAGCGCACTTTCTTTTAAGCGATCTTTGACTTCATCCCAGATTGCTGCTTGTTTTAAACTCGTTTCAACAATTTCATTTAAAACTTGTTTATTTTTAATGCCTTGACACTTAGGACCATAAGTTATATTGTCATAAATGCTCATTGGAAATGGGTTTGGTTTTTGAAACACCATACCAACTTTTGTTCTAAGTTCAATAATATCAGTATCTTTTCTATAAATATCATCTTGGTGATATAAAACATCGCCTTTAATCACACAAGAATCAATCAAATCATTCATTCTATTTAATACTCTTAAAAAAGTTGATTTTCCACATCCAGAAGGACCAATTAAAGCTGTAACTTCTTTTTCATATATTGGTAATTCAATTTGATTTAAGGCTTGTTTTTCTCCATAGAATAAATCTAGGTTTTTAATACTAAATGTAATTGGTTTATTTGTTGTCATCATTGAGTCACACCATACTTTCTCATAAATCTTTTTGAAATTAACTTAACGGAAATATTTAAAACTAGTACCATAAATAAAATAATAATCGCAATGGTTGATGAAAGTTCTATATTTGCTGGTTCATCTGTCATCATTGACCAAATATGAACTGCTAGTGATGCTGATTTATCAGTTAAATAGATATCATCTTTAATTGATGTCCCTATCGCAAATACTAGCGCAGCACTTTCTCCAATGATTCTACCAATTGCAAGTAGGGTTGCGGTCAATATGCCGCTAAAAGCACTTGGAAGAATAACCTTGAATACAGTTTGCGTCTTACTTGCTCCAAGGGCTAAGGAGGCGTATCTATAGTCATCTGGGACAACTTTAAGACTTTCTTCTGTTGTTCTGATGATGATTGGAAGTAAGATCACAGCTAAAGTCATAGATCCTGAGATCAGATTGCCACCAGTTGCTGATGTTAATTTAATCGTAATTGGAACAAATATAGCCAACCCCATTAATCCATAGATAATAGAAGGTACCCCTGTAAGTGTTTCTATAAATGTTCTTAGCATATTGTTAAATCGATTGTTTTTCGCATATTCGTTTAAATAAATTGCTGCACCAACTCCAATAGGTAGTGCAAATATTAAGGTGAGTCCTATCAAATAAATTGTTGTGATAATAGACCCTCTAATACCTCCACCAGTTGTTTGAAACTCTAGTTCTCTTATATTATCTTGTGCATCTAGTAGATTAATCATATTTTGCGCTCCTCTACTAGATAGCGCACTAGCTGCTCCATCAAAAGCTATTCTTATGATCTCATAGTCTTTTCTAAGGGATAATGTAAGAGATCCGACACCTTTATTATTTAATGTATTTAAAGGTGAATCTTCATGGACATAAGTAACAACGATAACATTTTTACCTTGAAGATCTGTATCATCTGTTAATGCAACTCCCCATTTTTGGGAATAATATGTATTTTCATCAATTTCTATATTGGATTGATATTCATTTAAAACAAATCCATCATTCAAATCTGAAATATAAGTAACAGCTGTATAGTTATGGGTTATTAAATCAATATTTAATAATTTAAAACCATTGATAAAGACAAACCCTATAATCATTAATAAAACACCAAGTGAGAAAAATGCTGCTCCATAAGTTGTAAATTTATATAATCTTTCTTTTACTTTTCTATTTAACATCGACATGTCCCACCTTACGTTTAACTATATTTAATATGAGATTTGTCAATAAAATAACGACCATCAAGATAATGCCTACTGAAAAGCGGATATCATAATCTAATCCAACTGTTTCTTTCATACCTTCTAACATGATGGTTGTTAAGGTTGAGGTTGTGTCTAAAATATCAAAAGATAGGCCTGATCTTCTGCCACCAGCAACTAAACTTACTGCGGTTGCTTCACCCAAAACTCTTCCGATGCCTAGGATTACGGCTGTAAATATACCGGATTTTGCTGCTGATAAAACGACCTTAAAATTTGTTTGCATGGGTGATGCACCCAATGCAAGTGATCCATTGATGATTTCTTTATCAACTGATCTAATTGCTACTTCAGAAATTGAAGTAATAGTCGGTATTGTCATAATCGCTAATACAATGACCGAAGATAATACAGAATTCCCACCCTTAGATTGATAACCGATAAGTGCACTTGCCTCATATACAACTTTTAAAACAAGACCTGCTCCAAATAATCCATAAATAATAGAAGGGATTGAAGCTAGTAATTCTGTAACTGTTCTTAAGACTTCTGCTAATTTCTTAGGAGCTATTTTTGCTATAAATAATGCGGTTAATACACCAATTGGGAAACTTATAAGTAATGAGAGTAATGCAATATAAACAGTACTAACAATAATAAATCCAATCGCATATAAATTTGAGTTAAATGTTTCTCCTCTAAGCCAAGTATCTCCTGTTATAAATGAGAAAAAATTAACACTTCCTAATCCACCATTATTTGAGATAAATGGTGTAATACCCTTAAATAAAATAACCCCTGCTACAATAAAGACAAATGATGATGATAAAATTGCTAGAAAGAACAAAACACCTCTAACAATAATATCAATCATTTTGTTTTTACCATTCTTTGATTTTCTTATATTCATTAATTGTTGCATATTATCATCGTCCTTTACACGCAAGAAAAGACCAATAAGGTCTTTTGTTGTTATTATTCAATATTCTTATTCACTAATTAAATCTGACCAAAGAAGGTATGTTCCATCATAAATTTTCTTTAAATCTTCAGCAGACACATTATTTAATGGATTATTTACATGTACGATTGCAACGATTGCATCCCATGCAAGTTGTCCATATTGATCCATATCTAATGCAGTTCCATCAACTTCTAATTCAGTTTCTTTAAATGGTCTAGATGCAAATCCAACATCTTTACCTACTGATTCATCTTTTTGTGATCCTACAACTCTCTTATAAGCATCTCCTGAACCTGTGTGGTCATGATCTGCTACAAAATTACCAGCTTTTGCAACAAACGCTTGTGTAAGTGCTTCTGCAACTTTTTGAATGGAGTCAGATCCACCAAATCTAAGAGTAACTGTGCTATTATCTTGATTAGTTATAGGATAATCTGCTTTGATGTCATCCCAAGTTTGTGTCGCAGGTAGTGCAACTGCTCCAGCGTTATTAATAATATCTGCTGCATCAGTAGTTGTTAAGAATGCTACAAATGCTTCAACTAGATCTTCTACATCTTGACTTGGATAATCACCAGCTTGACGAACCATCCAATTAAATGGTCTTTTTAATCCATATGTATTATTAATTACATTATCAACCGTTGGTTCAATACCTTCATAAGATAGCCCTTTAATGTCATCAGTTAGACTTGCTAATGATACATAACCAATACCATATTCATCAGTTGACATCGAAGTCATGATGCCTGTATTATCTTTTATTACAAATCCTTCAACTAAAACATCATCACTTGATTCTGCTTCTGCAAATCCAATACCACCCATAAAACCAGCTCTTGTGCCTGATGTGGTATCTCTTGTATATACTGTTATATTACTATCTGTGTTAAATGTTTCATCACTTTGACAAGCAGTAAGCATGAAGCCTAATGCTAAAATTATTACTAAACTTAATCCTTTAATTTTCTTCATTTTTTTGTTCTCCTTTAATTTTTTCGATTTAATTATAACGAAAATTAACTTTATTAGAAATCGTATTTTAGTAAGAGTTATGTAAAGAAAACGTAAATAGGATTTTGTGGTGTAAAGTTCAAGAAAAAGGTTATATAAAATGCCTAGTTGTAATACAAAAGAAATACGTGTAAAATAACATTATAGATAATTCAAATACAACATTATGAAGGAGATATTTTATGAATGTTATAGAACTTAAGGACTTAACTAAATATTATGGAAAAGCTAAAGGATGTAAGGATGTAAACTTAGAAGTTAAAGAAGGAGAAATCTTTGGCTTTATTGGTCCAAATGGTGCTGGTAAATCAACAACCATTAGAACCATGCTTTCTTTAATCTATCCAACCAGTGGGACTGCAACTATTTTTGGTAAGGATGCCATTGAGTTTGGTAGCGAAATTAGAAAAGAAATTGGTTATCTTCCTTCTGAAATATTTTATTATGACAAAATGAAAGTTATAGATCTTTTAAACTACTCAGCAAGTTTTTATGATAAAGATTGTACACAAAGAATTGCTGAACTTGCAGAGATTATGGAACTTGATCTCAATCGAAGAATCCAAGATTTATCTTATGGAAATAAGAAAAAAGTAGGTATCGTGCAAGGCCTACTTCATAGTCCAAAACTTCTTATCTTAGATGAACCTACAACAGGATTAGATCCTTTAATGCAACAAAAGTTTTTTAAACTTATCGAACAAGAAAATAAGAACGGTGTAACTGTTTTATTTAGTTCACATATATTAAGTGAAGTGCAACAACTATGTAATCGAGTCGCTATCATTAAAGATGGAGAAATCATTAGCATTCAAGATATAAAGACATTACAAAAAGATTCTTATAAGAAGTTCTCAATCACTGGAAAAAACCTTAATAATGGGAAATTCGACATTTCTGGTGTTTCTCAATTAATTCAAAAAGATGATCACGTCTCCTTTTTCTTTAAAGGTGATGTGAATCAAATCGTAAAAATAATGTCTACTTTAAAATTAAAAGACATCTCCATAGAAGAACCAACACTTGAAGAAATATTTATGCATTATTACGAGTAGGAGTTTGTTATGAATATATATAAATTTGAATTTTCCATGTTGAAAAAATCAACACTTATATGGTCTTTAGCAGTTCCTTTGGGATTAGCATTTTATATGCTTTTTTATCCGACAATTGCTACAGACACTGGAGCTCTTGATGATTTAATGAATAGTTTTCCTGAAGAATTTCTAGCAGCTTTTGGTATGAATGCTGAATTACCAGTTTCTAGTCTTTTAGGTTATTTTTCTTTAACTGTTTCGATGATCTATATTCCTTTAGCTATTCAAGCTTCTAATTATGGATTTCATATGTTAAGTGTTGAAGAGAGAGAATTTACTGCAGATTTCCTTTTAACAAAACCTGTTAAAAGAAGCGAAATATTTATAGCAAAAGTACTTGCTGCATTGACAAGTTTATTCATTACTAATCTTTCTATGTGGATTATTACGATAGCTACTTTATACTTGGTTAAGGGAGATAGTCCTTTAGAGCTTGGTAAAGTAATTGTTGTCCTATCTTCTTTTGGTTTTATTCAATTGTTTTTCTTCTCTTTAAGCTTACTCATATCTGTATCAGTAAAAAAAGTCAGTAGCGTATTAAGCTTTTCTATGGGGTTATCTTTTGGATTATATATCTTATCAGCTCTAGGGTCAGTTTTATCATTTAATATTTTTAAACTGCTTTCTGTATATGCTCATTTTGATCCAAACTACATTCTTATCAATACAAACCATCAATGGAATTTAGTTATCATAACGATAGCAGTTATCATAATTTCAATTCCAGCTAGTTATTTCTTGTATTCAAAAAGAAATATTGCATCACTATAAAAGAAAGGATAAATCATGAATATTATTAAACGCGAATTAAAAGCAAACCTAAAATCATTTCTCATATGGTTAATTCCTCTGTCAATTGTTATGTATGTGGCTAGCATCGAATTTGAAAGTTATGCTGGCAATCAAGATATTTTAGATGCGATGGCTAGTTTTGAAGTTTTATTTCAAGCACTAGGAGCATCTGTTTCAGATATCACGACACCTGAAGGCTTTATTACAATACTTTCACTATATATCTATCTTCCTTTGTGTATCTATTCAGGTTTACTGGGTAGTAATATTATCTCTAAGGAAGAAAGGGATAAAACTGCAGAATACTTATTTACACTTCCAATTAGAAGAGATCAAGTTATTCGTTCTAAATTGATAGTTTCTTTATTCTATTCAGTTTTATTTAATATTTTATTAATATCTGTTGTAGGCATTTCTTATTTAAGATTTGATCGATCAGATCAATATTTTAGTTTTTTATTCAATTTATCAATTGGTGTATTCCTTACTCAAATTATATTTTTAGGTCTAGGCATGGTTTTATCTTCAGCCCTTAAAGAATATAAAAAATCTGGAGGGATAACCATCGCAGTTTTGATTTCTACATTTATGCTATCTATCCTCATAACAATGGTTGATGGCAAATTAGATTTTATTAAGTTTTTAATTCCTTTTCAATACTTCCCTGCAAATGATATGTTGAGCGGTGATTTCAATATATTTTATATATTAGTATCTTTAATTGTATTTATTGTTACAGCATTTTCTACATTTGTGTTTTACAAAAAAAGAGACTTATACATATAAGTCTCTTAGATACATATTAAATTGAAAGCTAATGATTACTCATTAGCTTTTTTTGTATATTTTTCTAGAAATGCTTTTACTTTTTGAGGACTCACATCAATTAATACATCATCATCTTTAATAAGTACTGGTAATGCAAGTACCATATGTTGTTTGACCATCTTAAAAAATAAATCGTAGTTCTCCTCTTTGTCAATGATGGTAATATCATCTTTATATTGGTCATGTAAAGCTGTTTTTAAATATAATTTTAATTTACTACAGTTTGGACAATTCGGTTTTGTTAGCATATATAATTTAGACATAAAACACCTCACGTGATTGATTTCATATATAGTTTAACAAAAATCATATTGATATATGGATTTATTGCTTAATTTTTCTACTCATATTTCTATATCCTAGATATAAAAGTATACCTGCAATAACACTTGATCCAAGCATTAACCAAAACATATTAACATCTGCTCCAAATAAACCAATTTCATTCATTCCAAAATATGGTTTCATTTGGTTAACCGCATCTTCTGTTCCTAGACTTGCAGTTAAAAGACTCATAGGTTCTTTTAATAATGCATTTTTAAGTAATATCGTCATATGTGTAAATGGGAGTGCTGACGCAGCACTTTGAATAGCAGGTGAAAGAATAACAAGCGGCATATAAATACCACAGGTAAATCCAATAACAGTTCCTAAAATACCTGATAGGGCACCAAAAGCAGAAACTGATTTTAATAATGTTACTAAATAAATCATAAGTGAGGAAGATATAAACGTAAAGAAGATTAATAGTATAGTTGTATAAAATATAGTAGATATGGGAAACCAATATCCACTAAGAATACCTAGATAAATAATTGTAAATCCCCACATAACAATTGTAAAAAAAGCTGTTACGATAATTGCAGCTACATAATAACTGAATATAATTTTATATCGCTTAACTGGAGTCACTAAATACGCATCAAGTGATCTTTGTTCCAAATCATTAATGACATTTCCCATAATACCTAAGGATAGCGAAATTGTATTGATGACTAAAATACCACCCATCATATTGCTTATTTTAATATAATCAATAAGACCAGGATCGATTAGATTCGCATATAGAGGATTTCTTAATTCAGATACAAAGTTTTCACCTATAAATAAAAAGTATAAGACTAACAATATAATAACACTCAAAAATGAGAAAAAAACTGCTGTTCTATCTCTTAAAAACTTCAACATGTGTCTTTTAACTAACGATGTGAACTCATACATATAAAGAATCCTTCCCAACAACATTTACAAAAACATCATCCATTGATCCTTTTACAACTTCAAGTTGTTTAATGTTATCTTTTAAAGTTTCGATTAAATTAAGTGTATCTTGTGTGTTTTCTACTTTAATGATAAACTGATCAGCAATTTTTACAAAATCCTTTTTTAATTTCTTTAATTCTATTTTTAATTTTTCTTTATCAAAAGGAACAATTTTAAATCGATCATAACTATGTTTTTCTTTTAAAAATGCTGGAGTTCCTTCAACGATAATCTTACCTTTATTGATAATAACAACATGGTCAGCATTGGCTGCTTCTTCCATGTAGTGCGTAGTTAAAAATATAGTAATGCCTTTTTCTTCCTTTAATTGCTCAATAACTTTCCAAACGATTTGTCTAGTTTCTGGATCTAGGCCGGTTGTTGGTTCATCTAACAATAAAATCTCTGGATTAGCAAAAAGCGCTCTTGCAATTTCTGTTCTTCTTTTTTGTCCGCCAGATAAAGTTTTAAATCTTTGATTTTCAAATTCATGCAAATTTAAAAATTCTGCTAATTCTAAGTATCTTTCTAATACTTTTTCTTTTGTTTTTAAATAAAGTGCACCTCTATATAATAAGTTTTCTTTGACTGTTAATACATCATCTAAAACATTGTTTTGAAAGACGACTCCTATTTTCTCTCTAAAATATTTTTCGTCTGTTTTTCCATTAATCATTACTTGTCCACTATCTTTATTTAGTAGAGTCGTGATAACGTTTATAGTTGTTGATTTACCTGCTCCATTAGGTCCTAAAAAAGCAAAAAGACTACCTCTTTTTACTGAAAAAGAGATGTCATCAACTGCTAATATTTCTTTATATGATTTTACAAGGTTTTTTACTGTTAAGATTTCATCCACTTATAATTGCCTCCTTTTTACATATTCATTATATAATAACCTTATTTTTTGGATCAAAAACTAGCGTAGTTAAGACTTTATGTTTAAATATATCATCTGTTTCTATCATTTTGATTGCTGCCATCAATGGAACAACTTTAAAGATATCCTCAAGTTTAGAATCTGTCATATCAATGACTTTATATAAATATTGATGTGCAAGTTTATAAGATTTCAATCTTAATATAATATATGTGCTCGCCATATCTAAAATTGGATTCGCAAGCTTTGCGTGTATCCAATCTACAACAAAGTATTTTTTCTCAAATGAAACAACATGGCTTGGTTGATAATCAAAATGACAAAGATGATTTTTATATTCCAAATTATCTAAGACATCAAGTGCGATATTCTTAATATCTTTACCCAACTGTGACATTAATATCCATCTTTTAAAGACAACATGTGCATTTTCTAATTCTAATGCCATATAAGCGTTAATTTGAGTTTGTAAATGAACAAAATCGATAAGTTTGACATTATCAAATTTCTCATCAATTCCAGTGTCTAATGTGTTTTGATTTAAGAATGGCATTTTAATTTCATGTGCACCAGTTTTATACATCTTAGTTACATTCAAACTCGTTTTTTCTAATAAGATATCATGAATATAAATTTCTTTATCAATCCATTCTTCAGGGTAAAAATCATCGTATGCTTTATACGCTGTATCATTTTCAACATATACAGTTGCCATATGTCCTTCTTTGAATATCTTTTTCATATTAACACCTTATGTTTTGATGTCCTAAAATACATGAAAATTCTTATTGTAATTTATATTTTGCTATCATTTTATCATATAATCTTTTGTTTTTCATGCTAAAGTATCGAAAGAATGCGAAATAAAGTATTGCTCTGATAAGAACAAGTCTTGTTATGTTATAATATGGCTGCGCGCATTTGACACCTTATGTAAATTAACTAACATAGAATGTGCTGGAGGATCTATGAAAAAGTATCACATTTTAAAAACCATCATATATATATCTGGCATTTTGACTATTGCTTTAGGTATAAACATTTTAATAGCTAGCACACTGGGTTTGGGTGCTTGGGATACTGTTGCATATAATTTAAGTGTCTTAGTAAACATTTCTGTAGGTACCGCAAGTGCAATTGTAAATGTATTAGTTTTATTATTTGTAATCTCATTTCGAAGAAAATTAAAATACTTTTCGATTCTTCTTCCTATATTTGGATTAGCTTTTGCAATAGATTTTTGGAACATATTTGTTTTTGAAGATATAGTATTAACATTATTTTGGGTTAAATTACTATTTTTTATAGTTGGATCATTCACTATCACTTTAGGTCTGGCTTTAATGATGATCTCAACATATCCGGCAATGGTTTATGAAGAGCTTACGCTTGTAATGATGAGACATTTAGGAGTAAAGAAATTTTTTACAATGCGCATTATGATTGAGCTTTTCGCAATTATATTGGCCATTAATATTGGATTTATTGCCGGTATAGAATTTGGTGCAGTGAATATAGGTTCCTTTGTATTAGCAATAGTTATAGGCCCTATCATTTCATTTCACCTACATTGGTTATCAAAAGTATTTAAGTTTTTGAAAACATCTTAATCTAAAAAAAAACAGTTGGGAAATTTCCCAACTGTTTTATTTAAATGTTCTTATCGATATACTTCTTCAGAATAGAAATAGTCTTGGAAGTATAAGAAGAAATCTTCTATTCTTTCTTCATCACTTAAAGTTAAATTATCAAAATCAAGTAATCCTAGTGCTTGGAATTCATCAATAACATATTGGAATTCAGATACTACATCAGCTTTCATATAAACAACATCTTGTTGAATCATGTTTGTAGCTGCTAATACATCGCTATTTGATAATAGATCATCAAATAAAATATCAATTGTATCAAATACTAATGCTTCGTTTACTGTAGTAAATGTGTTACTTGCTACCATGATAGCAACCACATATGCTCCCATTTCTGGAGAAGTTAGATATGTATTTGTAACTATAGGTAACAATGTTAAGTAGGATAGATCATCTGCTTCAGCTAATAAATCAGATTGTAGAGAAATCACATTCAAAATGATTGTTTTTAATTCAGGTGTTAATGATGCATATAGTGTATCAAAATTAAGATCAGATCCACTAGCTTCTACTGCAGTTTTTAAAGGAAGTCTAGCTGCATCAAATAAAACTTGAAGTTGAGCGTCATCTAATTCATCAAAAATTTCAATATCAATATTATTTACTTCATTGATAATCAATGTAAGGTCCATTAAAATTTCTGTTGTTGTAGGTTCTTGAGTTTGACCTAAATTAATTACTATTTTAAGTAATCTTGCTTCTGAGTCAATCATATATGATAAAACGTCTGTAGCAGTGTCACCAAACATATCAACTAAAGCTTTATAAGTATCAAATTCTAATTTCATATCTTCTAAGAAATCTGTCATCATCATCGCATAATCCGCATTAATATACTGATCATTTTCGATTTGATCAATTGCTAAATCTAATACCATTACATATATTTCTTCTAAGTATTCATCTGTTACAAGTGCTTCTAAAGCAGTGATTTGAACTGCATTATCAATCATGAATGTTTGTAGGTAATCAACTACAAATAATACAAAGTCAATTGCAACTTCTGGATTTTGTTCAAAATCCATATTGCCATATTCATCTTGAGCGTCCATTAAGATATCTATAGCATCAGTCATAAGAGCTTCATCAATATCACCAATGAAATTTAACATTAAACTCATTGATAAATATTGTGATTGTCCTAATAATTCCGCATAATCCATATAATCAGTCATATCATAGTCAGCTAAACTACCGCCAATGATAAACATTGTGTTATATATAGTTTCAAAATCTGTAGCTTCAGGTAATGCATTTTGTAAAACTAATACAAGTTCATCTTTTATGGTAAACATTTCAGTTGTTGAAATTTCTCCAGTTGACATAAATTCATCAATTAAATCAATTGAATTTTGAGGTACAGTGTTTTTAACTGTTAACGCAAAATCAATAACAACTGTTAACGAATCAATAACATCATCTTTATTATCAGTAAATAAAATGATTAAATCTTCATACATAGCCATTTCTTCTAAACTAGAATCACCATACATGTCAAAATCTTCAATCATGCTAACATACATTTCTAGATCATATAAATTATTTTGTTGTTTGTAAATGTTTGCTAAGAATAAAGCACCAGCTACATCAGCATTCATGCTATCCGTAATAGAAATTAAATCTAGTATATATCCTTGTTCTTCATCACTTAAATGTGTATAGTACATTGGATTCACTGTATATCCACCACTAATATCCATTAAAACCATTATTAAATCATAGCTTTCGCCTGAGAATAACATATCTAAAGCAGCATATTCACTAGGATCTGCAAAAGTTTTTACGTAATCATATACAGCAATAAAATCAGCGTTTCCTGTAATTAATGTTATCTGATCTTCAAACCCTGAAATCATTTCTACTCTATTCATTGCTGTTAATTCAATATCTCTAATTCTTGAATCAAGAAGTACAAATGCTAGTTCATATAATACGTTTGCTAAATCAGCAGCATCCATATCATAATCTTCAAATATTTCTAATTCCATCATCATGTCATCTAAACTAGTAGCTCTTGACATACCTGCAACCATATCATTAGCATCATTAATAAGATTAATAGCTCTGGTTGGAGTCATCCCCATACTAACTGCACTACTTGAAAATGCTTGAGCCATATCTAATGCTACTAAATAATTATTGTATTCATAAACATCCTCAAAGTCATCTTCTTCTAAATCTAGAGTAAATGTAGGATCCATTCTTTGAATAAACACTAATGCGATTGCATCTTGATTTAGATTTAATTCAACTACATAATTAACTGTTGCTGAATTAACTGAAACATTTGTTCCATCAGAAGCAGTTACATAAACACTATAACTACCTACTGCAATAGATTCACTATTTAAATCTAGTGTTGCAGCTGTTACTGTGAAACTTTGTGTTCCAACATGAACGACATAACTAGTAGCACCAACTACACTGCCCCAAGTAAGTACACCATCATTTATTGCAACATTTGTCGGAGCTGGTAAACTAGAAACAGCTGCTTCTACAACATATGTAAGTACGCTAGATGGTACAGACACCTTATCATCCTTAACTGCTACAACAGTAATTGAATAACTACCTGCTGCAAGTTCTTGATCATTTAAATCATAAGAAGTTGTTGATACAGCAACTTCAGTTGTATCTATAAAAACAATATATGAATCTGCTTGATCTACATCATCCCAACTTACTACACCATTTAATATTGCAACATTAGCAGGTGATTCTAAATCTAAATCAACCTCTTTGTTACATGATGCAAGTCCGAAAACAAACGATATAAAGACCAGTAATAAAACTATTTTTTTCATTGTATCCTCCTTTTTTATATAAAACATTTTTTAGAAATGTGAAAAAACAAAATTAATTGTAAAGATATATTTATTATATTACTTCGTAATAAAAATAGCAATTCATTTGAACCCCATAATATTTTCTTTACATAAGCTTAATAGGCTTTTATAACCTCAGATACTCTAATATGCAAAACTTGATATATATAGATTGCATATTGTATACCAAATACTAATGTAATTATGATACTTCCATATAATATAGGTGTCACACTAAATTTAATAGGTTCATACTCACCAAATAGAACTCCTAAATCTGCAAAATTACTTGCAACTGCAATGTAACCTATAGTAGATGTTATGAAAAATACACATAATAAAAGTATGCCTTCTTTAATTAAAGTGATAATCATTTTCTTCTTTGAATATCCAATCACAAAAAGTCTAATATAATTTGATTTAACTTGTATGAATAAAAGATGTGCATGATTCATCATCGCAATGATAAAACAACCTATAATTAAAGATAAAATAAACGTAATATAAACCGTTACTCTTCTCATCTCAAATAAAATATTAGTTAATGTTTGATTAACATCCAAAATTCGTATCATTTGATCACTATATAGATCTAAAAGTTGTTCTCTTAATAAAGTTTTATCATTACTGGCATTAACAAGAATACTTTGATATACATCTTCATCATCATAAACAAAATGCATATTGGTAAATGCTAAATCACCAAGTTGCTTTTCAAAGAACCCACTAATCTCAAAACTGAGTTCTTCATATGTTGGATTAACATATATAAGAATTTGATCTCCTATTTCTAAATCATATAACTTTTCATATCGATCTGGTAAAATGATTTTTAAATCTGGATCTTCGATAAAATTATCAAGTGCAGATAGTTCAATCTCTAGATTAAAGAAATACTTGATTTGCGTATGATTTATAGAAATCAACTGTCCAATAGTTTGTTCATATCTCGTAACATAAACACTATCAAATAAACCAATTCTTTCTGCATGTTCTACATTTTCTAATTGATTAATTTCTTCATACACCTCATCATAATTACTAACGATATGCGTCAGGATAAAATCTGTTTGATATGCATTTTCATAGCTACTTGCTCTTTGAACCATATAGCCATTAGCAAAAACTAATAACATAATAGTCAAAAATGCAATTAATATAACTGAAGCATAGTGTTTAAATGCTTTTTTTGATAATAGCATTGAAAAATGATAAAACAAAACGTTCTTGTTTTTTCTTTTATCCAAATATAGCATAAGTAATCTTAATAATATAGCTGTTAATGCAAACATAAATACGATTGCTAAAACAATTTTAATAACCACACCATAGCCTATTAATAATTGATTAATAAAACTAATTTCTAATAATAAATATCCTATAAGCGAAGATGCTAAGATGATAAATTTTTTCTTAAAACTAAATCTCACTTCCACGCCTTGTTCTTTTAAATGATTGATATCAGAGACTTGATAAAATGATTTAAAGTAATAAAAGACCATGACACCTGTTAATACAAAGACTGTAATGAAAGCATATAAAATGCTTAAAAACTTAATATCATATACAAGATTTCCATTTAAATAATGTATGCCATAATCTAATATTATATTTGTAGTTAAAATAGCTAATATAAATGAAATCATAAAGAATAGCAACATCTCTATCACAACTAATCCTAGAGAAAACTGTTTCTTTCCACCCAATATATTAACTTGTGAGAACACACCTTTCTTTTCATTGAAATAAACCAAAAGTGTTGTTTGTAAAACAAATAAAATAGATACAAAAACGACACTAAGCATCATTGAAAAAACAGATATATTTCTTGAAACGAATTGGTCAATTGTTTTTTGATCAATTGTTTCATTGATTTCTAGATTTTCATACTGCGATATGCTCTGGATTTGATCTAGTACTTGCTCATACGTATAATCTGGATTGATATCTACATAAACTGAATTATATATGTTTTTAAGGAGTATTGATGGCAGGGTTTCTAAAGATGGACTCAAGGATGATAAAAAGAAGGATATAGACTCATCTTTATCTATGAATATGCTATTTTCTATAAACAAATGACCATCTTCAATAATATCTATGATTACAAAACTTTTTTCAGATGATTTTGCAAATAAGGAAACTTCGTCATTGATTTCTAAATCATATAACTTTGCAAATGAGGAAGTAATAATCATTTCATCTTCTTCTAATTGGAAATTAGGATCACCTACATTTGAAATTTTAGAGAAATCTTCTTCACTAGATGAAAAGACATGAACGTATACTCTATCTTCTAATTGTGTTTCTAATAAAACATCAAACTCAAAAAACACTGCTTTATCTTCAATCATTTCATTTAAATCTTCATTCAAATTCATTTGTGATATAGAAAAAAAGCGAGCATCTCCGCTTGCACTTACATTCATCATCAAATCAAATGATTGATATTTCTCTTCTAATTTATTCATATAGTAAGTATTAAAAAATTCGTTCATTGAAAATGCTAATATAACGACAACAAAAATTCCTAAAAACCCTACGGTTAATAAAAATGATCTCATTGGATTAAAGATAAAGTTTTTGATAGCATAACGCCAAGCAAATAAAAGTCTATTTAGACTTTTTTTCATCATCAATCACCTTTCCATCAAGCATATGCAAGGTTCTTTGACCATATGATGTTGATTCTAGATTATGTGTAACCATTAAAATGGTCTTATGATAAGTTTGGTTAAGTGTTTTAAATAGTTCCATGATTTTTTTGCCGCTTTCGTAATCAAGATTTCCTATTGGCTCATCGGCAAATATAATTTTAGGATCATTGATTAAACATCTAGCAATTGCTACTTTTTGTTGCATACCACCAGATAATTGCGCAGGATAATAGTCTTTATAGTCTTTCATGCCTACGATATCCAGTGTATCCATAACTTCTTGTTTAGTTTTTTGGCTACCTAAAACTGAAGCTAATAGTACATTTTCATAGGTTGTTAGATTAGGCATTAAATTATAAAATTGAAAAACAAATCCGATATCTTGACTTCTTAACTTAGCTTTTTGACTATCCGTATAATCAGTTAAAAGCTTATCAAAAATATAGATTTCTCCTTGATCATAAGACTCTAAACCACTTAAAACATAAAGTAATGTAGATTTTCCTGAGCCCGATGGTCCAACAATAGAGATAAATTCAGATTCATTGACATCAAAATCGATACCTCGTAAAACTTCGGTAACCAATTTTGCATTTTTATAAGATTTTTTTAAAGAAGATACTTTAATTTGTGGCATAAAAAATACCTAGCTTCCATTTGATTAATTTAAGTCTATCACAAATGACTTATCTTTTAAACACTATACAACTGATAAATTAAAAAAAATAAGCAAAGCTTATAATAGCTTTGCTTGTAATTTATAATTCAATCTTAGTGCCTGGATGGAAATATGCTAGTCGTGTATCTAATATTTTTTTCATTTGGTCATATGCAACTGATCCTGTACAATGCCCTGTGTAATACATATCGATATGCTTCTTTTTCATAATCATTGCTATTTGATCGATATGTTCACTTGATTCTTGATATGCTTCAAATCTACTTTTTAAATGAAATCCACCAAATACATGTGAAATTCTTTTTGGAGTTAAATGTTTTTGGGCTTGATCAATGATATTTAAAATACCTTTATGTCCGCATCCTGCAAATAAACAAACCTTTTGCCCCTCAGTAACTAATAAATTATGTTCATGTGTAAAATCATCTAACACATACTCATCTTTATCTTTTTTAAACATCGTGTGGTTACTATTTGGGAAAAATGAGTGATTTTTTATATCTGCGATAATCATTAACTCATCATCTATCTTAAAATCACCTTTTAATTTAATAAATCTTTTTTCATCAAACAACTCTGGATCAAGGCCAATAAATGTATATTCATCAAGTTTTCTCATTGAGTAAAATTCATTAAAAATAGTTTCTTGTACATAGATCTTTGCGTGCTTATTGATTCTTAAAAAATCTTTCAATCCCCCACCATGGTCATAATGACCGTGTGATATAACTAGCGTATCTACTAAACTTAAATCAATATTGGCATGAATCGCATTTGATATAAAAAGTGAGCTTTGTCCTACATCAAATAACACCTTATGCTGTTTAGTTTCAATATAAAAGCTTACCCCATGTTCAGCTCCAAACTTATGATCAATTTGGGTATCTTCAATTAAACAAAATATATTCATTACAATGCCTCTTCTTTAAAAATAGTCTCTTTACTTTATCTTAACACTAAAATCAAATAATACATAAAAAAACTCCTTAAACACTTGTTTTAAGGAGTTTTGTTTTAATATTTATTTTTCTACGATTCTTCCCACATAGGAAAAGAATTCTGGTCCTGTATGAATACCTAATACAGGAGTTAATGGAGATAGTGTAAGAGTTCTAACATTTAGAACTTTTTTTAACATTTCTGCTAATTCTTCTGCTTTTTCTCTACCAGTTCCATAATGCACTGTTAAATCCATTTTAAAGTTTTTAAACTTTTCAACAAATAAAGTCTTCATGTTCATTAATGATCTTTTTACGCCAAAAGCTTTAGCTAAAGTAACATAAACACCATCATCATTTACACTAATAACTGGTTTTAAATGAAGCAAATCTCCAATCGTACCTTCTACTTTACCAATTCGACCACCTTTTTTTAAATACTTAAGTGTGCTAATTGTATAAATAGCTAGTGAATCTTCATAGCGTTGTTTATCAAGAGCTTTAATAATATCTTTGGTTGGAACATTTTGTTCAACAAGTTCTAAAGCTTGTTCTACTAAATATCCTTGACCAGCTCCAATGGTTTTCGTGTCATATTGAGTGATGTTTAACCCTTTGGTTGCTTCTAACTCAACTCTAAATGAATTGTAAGTTCCTGATAACCCTGATGAGATATTTACTACTAATAAATCAGTATATCCATCTTTTTTAATTTGTTCGATCGTTTTTTGTAAATCACTTGTTTCAGGTAAACTTGTTGACATTTCTTTTTCATCAATTTGTTCATATACTTGTTTAGCAGTGATTTCTATTTGATCTCTATAACTTTTTCCATCAACAATAATCATCAATGGCACAACATACAAATTTGTATGCTTTTTAATAAACTCTTGAGGTAAATTAGAACCAGAGTCTGTTAATACGGCTGTTTTCATAAAATAATTTTCTCCTTATTTGTTAATACTTTTATATGTATAAACCCATAAACTACTTAAGTTATACCTAATATTACCATAAAGATTTCAGAATTGTTTCAATTACGGTTTGGTGCAATAAAATTTCAAACGTCATTTAAATAACTGTGTTGTTTTTCACATTTTTCTTTTCATTTAAAATTGACACAATAAATATGAAAAACATGAATATACCAAAACTCATAAATAATAAACTCATTGAATATTCAGCAAGCAGCCCAATCAATGGTGCAAATATAGCAATTAAAAGTGATGTCATTTGTGATTCGACACTTAAAACTGTTGCTCTTTTATCTGGATCACTGACATCTCCAATAGTCTCTACCATTAAAGGTCTTCTGATATTCATCATAATATATAGAGATAAGAACACAACAAATACAACCCATATAGAATTAATAAATATACTTAAAGCAATCATAGAAAGACCAGTTAAAAACCACATAAAAGAAATGATACGTTGCGTATGACCAAACCTTTTAACTTTATATGCATTTTTACTAGAAATAGCGCTAATTAAATATATAACTGCATAAATTAAACCAATATATACTTTTGTGTTATCGTCTTCACTTAATGATGAGAATAATACAAAAGTTAAAGAAACTGTAATTAATATTGGTTGAATATAATCTTTTATAGACTTAAATGTAGCTTGATATGAAGCAGAATTTAAGATAGCACCTCTTACTTTACCTTTTGTTAGTGTATATTTAATACCTTCAAGAGAATGTTTTAAAAATGAGCCATATGAAAACTTAACATCTTTTCTATCATTTAAGTAATTTGGATAACTTAATACTAATAATAAATCTAATGTATAAGGAATCATCGCAATTAAGAATAGATATTTAATTTCTGGTAGCCATAAAATAAGTCCTATAGAAACGATACTTGCGATCATTGATCCTATTAAAGAATATGAACGTGTAAGCCCGTATATCTTCGTTTTAGAGACTTTTATTTCATGTCTGTCAATATATGCCATAATCATAGACTTATGCGTGCCTGATCTAAATGCTTCTCCTAGAGCATATAGCCCCATGGCTAAAGCAAACATATAAAACTCAGTCGCAAAGAAAAACATTAAAAATGAAGCTAGATAAAAGAAAAAGCATATGACAAGTTCTGTTTTCTTGCCATATCTATCTGCAATCACTCCAGATGGTATTTCAAATAGATAGATAATAATCTCTCGAATTGAAAATAGTAAACCAATATGAAAAAGATTTAAATCTGCTAATAAGAAATAAATAATGATATAGGGCTCAAAAAATCTTAAATTTTTTAATAATCCATAAAATCCAAATTTAGTTATTTGCTTTTTGTGCTGTTCTAAATGTTCCATTATGATCTCCTAAATTTACGTTACTTTTATTATAGCACTATTTATAAATAAAGATTATAAACCAGGTTGTAATAAAAGCGCTTTCATGTTAAAATTATTTTGGAAACAAAATTCAATTTATACATTTAAATACCTATTTGATTCCTAAAAAATATATTTTATGAATGATTATTTTTTTTATCAGTTTTTAATCTTAAAAATATCCTAAAAGAAAAGGGGTTTTATTTATATGCGCTTAAAGGAAAAACCAATTGCTATAAAGGACATTTTACTCCCCAATGATAATATCAACTATGAAAAATGGTCAGTTGTCGCATGTGATCAATTCACAAGTCAACCAGAGTACTGGGAACATTTAAAAAATCGTATAGGTATAGAACCTTCAACCTATGATATGATTTTACCTGAAGTCTTTTTAGAATCTATGACTGAAGATACTATCAAATATATCAATATCAATATGCATCATTTTATAAATAGTGGTGTCTTTAAAAATATTGGACCTTCTATGATTTTAGTTGAAAGAAAAACGTTAGATGGAAAAACAAGATTAGGTCTAATGCTCTCTATTGACTTAGAGTATTATGATTTCAATTTAGATGCTAAACCGTTTATTAGAACCACAGAAAAGACTATCTTATCAAGAATTCCACCTAGAGTACATATTAGAAAACATGCACCTTTAGAATTAACCCATGTTATGTTGCTTGCAAATGATGATAAACTTAATATCCTTGAAAATTTATTTGATAAAAGAAATCAATTTAATATTGTTTATGATTTTGATTTAAATATGGAAGGTGGACATATCACAGGTTATCAAATTAAGGATTGTAAGCCCATTATAAATGATTTTTATAGCTTAATAGCCGACCCTAATGATCCTATTTTATTTATTGTAGGTGATGGAAATCATTCACTTGCAACTGCAAAAACACACTGGAACGAATTAAAAGCTACACTCTCTAAAAAAGAAATTAAAAATCACCCAGCTAGATTTGCTTTAGTAGAGGTTGTTAACATTTATGATAAGGGTTTAAACTTTGAAGGTATTAACCGTGTATTGTTCAATGTTGATAAAGATTTTATCGATAATTTACAAAAAGCTGTTGATCAAGATGTCAAATCTTGGATCTATACAAAAGAATCTGGAAAAAAACCTTTTTTTATTCCAAAAAGCACAGCTTTAGCATATGAACAAATTCAAAACTTTATCGATCAATATTTAATTGATCATAAAGATATGACAATTGATTATATTCACGGTGATGATGAGTTAATTAGTATTTGTGATAAACATCAACATAGTTTAGGCATTCATATGCCTGTATTAGATAAAAAAGATTTATTTCCATTTGTTCAATTAGGCAAAGTGCTTCCAAGAAAATCATTTTCTATGGGTAGCGCTACTGCTAAAAGATATTATTTAGAATCTAGATTTATTAAAAATATAAATCTTTCACAAAAAAGGAGAAAAAAATGAAAAGAGTTTATAATTTTTCAGCTGGTCCAGGAGTCCTTCCTGAAGCAGTATTAAAAGATGCAGCATCTGAAATGCTAGACTACCAAAATAATGGTATGTCAGTTATGGAAATGAGCCATAGAACACCTATGTTTCAAAAAATCATTGATGATGCTCAAAAAGATTTAAGAACATTGATGAATATTCCTGATAACTATAAAGTGCTATTCTTACAAGGTGGAGCATCATTACAGTTTTCAATGATCCCTATGAATCTTATGAAAAAAGGCGTTGCTGATTATATTGTAACTGGAGCATGGGCTAAAAAAGCAGCTGCTGAAGCTAAAAAATTTGGTAAAGTAAATATCATTGCTTCTTCAGAAGATAAAATGTTTTCTTATATTCCAGATGTATCTGATTTAAAGATATCTGATGATGCTGATTATGTTCATATGTGTGACAATAATACAATTTATGGTACAAAATTTCATCACTTGCCAAATACAAAAGGTAAGGTTTTAGTTTCAGATATTTCTTCTTGTATATTATCTGAAGAAATAGATGTATCTAAATTTGGCTTACTTTATGCAGGTGCACAAAAAAATATAGGTCCAGCAGGAATTACAGTCGTTATTATTAGAGAAGATTTAATACGTGAAGATATGCCTGTTAATACTCCTACTATGTTAAGATATGATATTCATGCTTCAAAAGGATCTATGTATAATACTCCACCAACTTATGGTATCTATTTATGTGGAAAAACATTTCAATGGTTACTCAATTTAGGTGGTATAAAAGCAATCAATAAAATTAATGAAGAAAAAGCAGCTCTTTTATATGATTATCTAGATCAAAGTAAATTATTCTTTGGTACAGTAGAAAAAAATTCAAGATCTATTATGAATGTTTGTTTTAAAACAAATGATCCTGAATTAGATGCTAAATTCATTAGCAATGCTAAAAATTACGATATAGTTAATATTAAAGGTCATCGTTCTATAGGTGGTATGAGAGCCTCTATGTATAATGCAATGCCTGTAGATGGTATAAAAGCTTTAGTTGACTATATGAAAATATTTGAAAAAGAAAATTTAAAGTAGGTGATTAGATGTATAAGATTCATTGTTTAAATAATATATCAAAGTCAGGATTAGAAACATTTCCTGATCATTATAAAATTGTAGAAAATATTGAACAAGCTGACGCATTATTAGTTCGTAGTTATAAAATGCATGAACTAGACCTTCCTTCTTCTGTTCTTGCAATAGCAAGAGCTGGTGCTGGTGTTAATAATATTCCTCTAGAAAGATATGCAAATGAAGGTGTTGTTGTTTTTAATACACCTGGAGCAAATGCTAACGCAGTTAAAGAACTAACTCTTGCTGGTATGTTAATCGCAAGTAGACATATTAATTTAGGGTTAACATGGGTTAGTGAAAATAAAGAAGATACTGATATTCAAAAATCTATCGAAAAAGCTAAGAAAGCATTTGCTGGAACTGAAATACTTGGTAAGACCATAGGTATTATCGGTTTAGGTGCTATTGGATTCAAACTTGCTAAATCTTGTGCTGCATTAGGTATGAACGTATTAGGTTATGATAGAGATTTAAATGTGATTAAAGGAGAAATTCTTCCTGAATCTATGAAAATTGCTGATTCTAATGAAGAAATCTATGCATCTGCTGATTTTATTAGTCTTCATTTACCTTTAAATGATCATACAAAACATATCATTGATAAAAAAGTGATGCAACACATGAAAGATGGAGTTGTTCTTCTAAACTTTTCAAGAGATCAATTAGTAAATGATGATGACTTAGAAGATTTTTTAACTTCAGGTAAAATAAAAGCTTATGTTACTGACTTTCCAAATTATAAAACAGCAAATATGGAACATGTTATTGCAATTCCTCATCTAGGCGCATCAACAGCTGAAGCTGAAGAAAATTGTGCAGCAATGGCCGCTGAAGAAATTAAAGATTATTTAGAACTTGGTATTATTAGAAATAGTGTAAACTATCCAGATATTGAGCTCACTAAAAAATTATGTAAATCAAGATTAATTATTCTTTATCATTCACAAACAGATATGAGAGAAACAATTATATCTGATGTTATTGGAGAAGCTCCAAATGTTTGTCATGCTTATCAAGCTTTTAAACGAGAATATGGTGTTATCGTTTTAGACATTGATGATTTAGTTGATTCTAAACTTATATTAGATCTAAAAGCTCATAAAGAGATTACACATGTTAGAGTTATCTAAATAAAAAGTATAAAAAAAGTAGTTCAATTATAACGAACTACTTTTTTATTTTTATATTAAATTATACGATTTCGCAATTTCTAAATATAGTTCAACACCTTTGATTAAAACTTTTTCATCAAAGTTAAAATAACAACTATGAAGTGGATGTGTATATCCCTTTTCTTCATTTCTTGTTCCTAGCATGGTAAACATGCCAGGGACTTTTTGTTGATAGAATGCAAAATCTTCTGCAAACATCATCGGTTTTATGAATTCATAATTTTCTTTTTCTAAATAATTCAAGATATGATCGACAATAGTTTCATCATTATAAACAACTGGATAAAAATCTATCATCTCATAATTAATATCTACGTTAAACCCAATTTTAATACCTTCAATAATTTCATTCATGCGTTTTTTAATATCCATGTATACTTCATCTTTAAATGCTCTTATCGTTCCAGAGATCTTAACATCTTGAGCAATAATATTTCTAGCTTCTCCACCATGTATCGTTCCAACAGTTAACACACTTTGATCAAATGGATCAATGTTTCTTGAAACAATTGAATGAAATTGTGAAATTAAAAAGCTTGATGCTACAATTGCATCATGTGCCAAATGAGGTTGTGCACCATGTGCAGATTTTCCACTTAATGTTAAATTGAATTCTCCATTTCTTGCCATCATAGGGCCTTTAACTATGCCATATTTAGATTCTTCTAAATTTGGATATAGATGAATTCCGAAAATCTTTTTAACCTTAAACTTATCTAACATGCCTTCTTCAATAATGATTTTCGCACCTCCAGGAAATTCTTCTGCAGGTTGAAAGATTAAGACAATAGATTCATTTAATAATGATATATCTTTTATTGCATAAGCAAATCCTAATAACATTGCCATATGACCATCATGTCCACATGCATGCATATTGCCTATATGCTTAGAAGGATTAGGATGATCAGATTTTTCTGTAACAGGTAGTCCATCCATATCAGACCTAAAAGCGATTGAAGTTTCTTTTTTGCCTTTTTTATAGGCAATCCATCCAGTTTTTGCAGTAGGATATATTTCATATTTCATTTTTAATAATTCTTGTTTGATATAATCAGATGTTTTAAATAAATCAAATTGTAATTCTGGTATTTGATGTAGATCACATCTGTATTTTTTTAGTCGATCATTCATAATATCCCTCTTTTTTTTATCTATTAAAGTATAATTCAAATTCATAAGGATGCGGTAATTTAGCTAGTGCCTCATGATCTTTTCTTAGTTTTACATTATGAGAATCAATCATTGATTTTGTAAAAATACCTTGTTTTGTTAAATATTCATAATCATTATTAATGGCTTCAATAGATTCTAATAAATCTTTAGGCAAAGATCCAATTTTATTTCTTTTTTCTTCTGGTAGTTCATATAAATTAACATCATATGGTCCATATCCTAATTTAGATGGATCAATTTTATTTTCAATACCATCAATAGCCGCCATCATAAGCGCTGCATATACTAAATATGGATTACTCATTGCGTCAGGAGATCTATATTCAAATCTCTTTTCAGATTCATCTAATGTATATCCAGGAATACGAATAATTGAGCTTCTGTTAGCTGTCGCATAAGCGATGCTTACAGGTGCTTCAAATCCAGGAATAAGTCTTTTATATGAATTCGTTGTTGGATTGGTTAGCGCAGTTAAGCTTCTTGCGTGCTTTAATAAACCACCCATCATATAATGTGCGATTTTAGATAATTTAGAATATCCTTTTTCATCAAACATTATAAATTTTTGGTCTTTTTTCACTTGAATATGAACATGCATGCCTGATCCACATTCATTTGAAAATGGTTTTGGTAAAAAAGTAATAACTTTTTGTTGATCTTTCGCCATATTTTTTAAAAGATGTTTTAATTTCATAGTTCGATCTGCCATTTCAACGATAGACGCAAACTCTACTTCTATTTCTACTTGTCCTGGACCACCATTTTCTCCATGATGATATTTAATAGGTATATCAATTTCTTCAGCAGCAATAACAACATCGGTTCTAAAATCGTAGCTTGCATCTAGTGGAGAATCTATATGATATCCTTTATGATTGCCAACTTTATTTCCTAAATTTTGAACATCGCTTTTTCCCATGTTCCATTCAGCTTGATTACTATCTATTTTAACTTCCATATGTTCGTTTTTATTTTCATATGATATGTGATCTAAAACATAGAACTCAAATTCTGGTCCTAATAAGATTTCATCCATATAGCCACTATCTAAAATATATTTTTCAGCTTTTTGTGCGATGTATCTTGGATCATCTTCAAATCTTGAAAATGTCTGGTTCTTAATTTGATATATATCTGCTATACAAGTTAAAGTCTTAACTTTTGCAGTTGGATCTAAATAGCATGTTTTAACATCTGGAACCATCATCATATCAGATTTTTCAACAGTAGAAAACCCATATGAAGACGCATCAAAGCCAATACCTTTTTTCATGATATCTTCATTAAGTTTTTGGCTAGTAATTGATACTCTACGCCATACTCCTATTAAATCTGTAACTTTAAAATCAATAACTTTTACTTCTTTTTTTTCTACATAGCTAATCATTTCATCGACATTATTAAACATATTTTCCTCCAAAGATTTACTTATTTTTTTTGAGTCCATAGATACAATCATCTGCCAATGATTATATCTTTAAAAAATATTAGTTTTTTTATATTCCTTACTTATATCATATCACATTTGCTCAAGTTTTTTTTGGTCATAAATTGAAAAAATGCCTTATCATAAAACTCTTGATCTAATGTTTGTGAGTTTTTATATAAGACATTATATTTTCTATTTGTATTTATTTGGAATATCTTTTAAATTCTTCTTTAAGATCAGCTAAAATCTTATCATATACTCTATTTTTAATCATACTCTTTTTTGCTCTATCACAAGCATCATTAAATATACTTTCTTTGTATTCTTGTTGTCTGATATATTCTAAAAATGCTGACAATGTCATTTTTTTAACTGCTAGATTATAGATTTCCATATGGTCATCATTAGTTAAATATCTTTTTTCTTCTTTATTTACACGTTTGATGTTTTTTAATTCTTCATTACTTATTTTTTCATCATCATTTGAATAAACATAAAGTAAAATCATTAATGCTAATTTAACTAGATTTCTATGATATATATCTTCCCATGTATCATTAGGATTTTCACTTTTAACAATCCCTTTAAACTCTTTTAAATTTTTATCTTCTCTCATTGACTTTTTTATATCTCTTGTTGCATATTCTCTTTTATAAAATCTTTGTAATTGCGAACTATATAACATTTATTACACCTCTTTATATGATTTTATGGTTTAAGATTATTGATATCAACTTGCATAACGCTTAAATTCTTCTTTTAGATTATCTAAAAGTCTATCATAAACTCTATTTTTAATCATACTCTTTTTTGCTCTATCACAAGCATCATTAAATATATTTTCTTTATAATCTTGTTTTTCAACATATTCTAAAAATGAAGATAAAGTCATTTTTTTAACTGCTAAATTATATATTTCTTTTTGATCATCCTTTGTTAAATAACGCTCTTCTTCTTTATTTAGCTTTTTAATATGCTTTAATTCTTTTCTACTTACTTTTTCGTCATCATTTGAGTAAACATACAGCAATATCATTAGCGCAAGTTTAACAAGATTTACATGATAAGCATCTTTCCAAGTCTCATTTGGATTATCATATTCAACCTTAGCATGTTTTTTATAAACTCTAGCCATTTTATCCGCTCTTCTTGGATTAATTGCTTTATATTTAGACATATAAAAAAATTGTACTTTAGAATACCCACTTTTTTTAGCCATATAACCCCTCCTTATCAATTACATATATTATAGCATATGTAAATATGAACTTAAAGAACTGATGTATAATATATCTAAAGGATGTGGTGTTTATGAATAAAAAATTAATAATCGGCATGATACTTGGCGCAATACTTGGAATCTTTTGTATACTAGGAGCACGTTTAAGACTTCCGGATCACGCTTCATTTAGTTATCTATTATCATTTTGGTATAACAGAGTCATTTTAGGGGTCATCATTGGCTTATTACCTAGCTTAAAATCTTTAAAACTATCTTTATTAAGAGGGTTACTAGTTGGGGTTTTTGTATCATTTGCTTTTTATAGTGCAACAGGCTTTCTAGATCTTATGGGATTTTTTGCAGGATTTGTTTATGGTGTCATTATAGAGTTTGTATTGTTTAAATTAAATCAGATGGAAAAACTATAATTAATAAATAAAAAATACCAAGTTTAACAGCTTGGTATTTTTTTATATGATTAATCTATTGTAATTGTTGTTCCTGCTTTTCCTGCTATAGCTAGAGAAGCTTGTTCTAAAGAAGCAATAATAGCTTTACCTAAAGGATTATTTTCTACAAATGAAACTGCAGCTGCTACCTTTGGTTCCATACTACCTTTTCCAAATTCATTGTTCTTAATATAGCCTTTAGCTTCACTAATTGTTAAAGTTGACAATTCTTTTTGTTCTGGTTTGCCAAAATTAATACATACTTTATTAACAGCAGTTAAAATGATGAAGACATCAGCTTTTATTAGTTCTGCTAATTTAGCACTACTAAAATCTTTATCTATAACTGCACTCACACCAACATAACCTTCTGTTTTTACAACTGGTATGCCTCCGCCTCCAGCAGCAATAACGATAGCTTTTGATTTGATCAATGTTTTGATCATTTCTTTTTCTACTATATCAATGGGTTTCGGACTAGCTACAACTTGTCTATATCCTCTACCTGAATCTTCTACCATTGTTATACCTAACTCTTTAATTAATTGATCTGCTTCATCTTTAGTATGAAATCTACCAATTGGTTTTGTTGGATGTTTAAATGCTGCATCATTTGGATCAACAACTGTTTGAGTTACAATGGTCGCAACATCTATATCAATATGTTTTGATAATAATTCATTTCCTATTGCGTTTTGTAAATGATATCCAATATAACCTTGACTCATAGAACCACATTCTGGAAGTGGCATCAAAGGAATAGTTGATTTAACATCATGACCATTTTCAAAAGCACTTTGAATCATTCCTACTTGTGGACCGTTTCCATGAACAATTACCACTTGATGTCCTTCTTCTGCTAAATCTACGATGCTTTTTGCTGCATGCTTAACTAATTTTAATTGTGCAGTTGGATTTTCTCCAAGTGCATTACCACCTAATGCGACTAATATTTTCATTTTCTAAATACCTCTTGTCATTTTTTATAAGCTTTAGTGATAGTTTACTATAATAAAACTATTTAATCAAGAAAGGTTGTGTCATATTGTTTTTACATATTTAATTATGGTATATCTATGTAAAGATAGGATAACTTTTATCATCCTATGTTAAAATAATAAAGAAGATATAGTTGTCTTATACTTATACATGAAGTGAGGTTATACTAATGAAACAATTATCAGATATAGGATTAATAGGTATTGCAGTGATGGGTGAGAATCTAGCTTTAAATATGGCTAGTAAAGGTTTTAGTGTTGTGGTCTCATCAAGGAAACAAGAAACTGTTGATGCATTTATAAATGGACGTGCTTCAAAATATACAATTACAGGCACAACTGATTTGAAGAAGTTAGTTGATGCATTAACAAAACCACGTAAAGTTATGCTTATGATTAAAGCAGGAAACCCTGTTGATCAAGTCATTGATCAACTCATACCTTTGCTTGATCAAGGTGATGTCATTATTGATGGTGGTAATTCATTATACACTGATACTACTAGACGAACAAAATACTTAAAACAAAAAGGTATTTATTATATAGGAACTGGAGTTTCTGGTGGTGAAGAAGGTGCTTTAAAAGGACCATCTATTATGCCAGGAGGTGCACCAGAGGCTTGGCCGCTAGTGAAACCTATCTTACAAAAAATAGCTGCGAAAGCGCCTGATGGTGGGATTTGCTGCGATTGGGTTGGTGAAGATGGCGCAGGGCACTTTGTTAAAATGGTTCATAATGGTATTGAATATGGAGATATTCAATTAATCTCAGAAAGCTATCATATCATGAAAAGTTTATTAAACCTTTCTAATGATCAAATGGCTAATACATTTGCTAAATGGAATAAAGGTGATCTTGATAGTTATTTAATTGAAATCACTGCTGATATTCTAAAATATAAAGAAAAAGATGGTTCATATTTGATTGATAAAATCCTAGACACTGCTGGCCAAAAAGGCACAGGTAAATGGACTGTTAATGCATCACTTGATATGGGTGTTGGATTAACATTAATTGCTGAATCGGTATTTTCTAGATTCTTATCTTCTCAAAAAGAAGAAAGAGTTGAAGCATCTAAAGTTTATCCAAAAGCTGATATAGAAGTTTTAGAAGATAAAGAATCATTTTTAGATGATTTAGAAAAAGCATTATATGCTGCTAAAATTTTGTCTTATACGCAAGGCTATGCTTTAATGCGTGCAGCTGCAAAAGAGTATGAATGGAATCTAAATTATGGTGGTATTGCTCTTATGTGGAGAAGTGGATGTATCATTCGTTCAGTTTTCTTAGATAAAATAAAAGCAGCTTATGAAAAAAACGGACAGTTAGAAAACTTATTGTTGGATTCATATTTTGAAAAAACTATTAAATCTCTACTTCCTAGTATGAGAAAAGTCATATCTAAAGCTGTTTTAAATGGTATCCCAGTGCCTGCTTTAAGTGCAGCCTTGAGTTACTTTGATGGATATACAACACATAGACTACCAGCAAATCTTTTACAAGCACAAAGAGATTATTTTGGAGCTCATACTTATGAACGCATAGATAAAAATAGAGGAGAATTCTTTCATACCAATTGGACAGGTACAGGCGGAGATACATCTTCTACAACCTATAACGTATAAGTAATAATTTATATCAAATAATTTATAACCTTAATTAATTTTATGTTATACTATATATAAAATAAATTGGGGAGAAAAAATAATATGGTAATTTTATTGAACACCATTTTTCCATTACTTATGATCGCAGCAACTGCATTCATATTAACTGGATTAAAAATTGCAATTTTTAGAATGTTTAATTTCATATGTGACCGTGCTGTTTGGAAAGAATATTTGATTTATCATGTGATCGTCATCATTGGAGCTATCATCATACCTATTAGTATTTTTGGTATAGATGCTGAACTTACATTTTTAATCTTAAACGTTATACTTCCAATTCTAACAGTATTTATATTCATCGAATATTTTTACTTTTATAAAAAACATTTTAGTTATGAATCAAGGAATAGATATATTTTATCGTTAATCGTATCGTATCTAATTAATTTTATGGTATTAAATGTTTTACTATATGTCTATCTAGCTCTTTTATTATTACTGTTAAGCCTCATAACTATATTATAGTAAATGAATAAAAAAATGACATCACAATCGTGATGTCTTTTTTTTAGCTTAATATATTGACTGTAATACTCCCAGTATCAACTTCGATATTTAACACAACATCTCCTTGTGTAGATGTATATCTACTTCCTTGACTATCTCCATTAACCCTAATGCTACCTGTATCTGTAGAAAGATTACAACTCATATTTGGTATTGAAGTATTTTTAAACTCAACATAGCCTGTATCGGTTGATAAATTATAAGTTGCTGCGTTGGTTTGATCTATATAAATCGAACCTGTATCAATTTCTAGTTTTAATATATTTGTTATACTAGAATCATTTATTGTGATATTTCCTGTATCAGAGGTAGCTTCTAGTTTTGCAGCATTGATATCATCTCCAGATATACTTCCAGTATCCATACTAATATGGATATCACCTAATACATTTAAATCTTTTAAATATATATTTCCAGTATCATTTTGAAGTGTTAATGTGTTTAAATCTATATGTTCTATTTTTATTTTTCCTGTATCTACGCTAAGTGTCATGCTATTTGCAACACTTGGTCCATCAATATACTTAATTTCTCCTGTATCACTTCTTAGGTTATAGTTTAAAACAAGATCTGATGGTATTTGTATAAGAACTGTTAAAACATTATAAGAAGGTATTTTAAAATTAAACCATGAAAAGCGTGAAGTGGTATTTGTTTGTATGATACTTATTTCGCCATTGGACTCATCAATTGTCCATTGATCATCTTCTTTTTCATAATATGTTATTTGAATATGATCTAATGTAGATTGTTCAATGACAATATGTCTAGTATCAACATTAATATCTAAACTATCGATTGATGTTGATGAGACATAACTAATTGATTCACCATATGCTTCATCATCAATGAAAAAGTCTCCAAGGTTTCTTAAATCAAGTCCTTGACTAAATGCGACGGCTATTAAAACAACTCCAGCTACAAATATTAAAATAATGATTCTATTAAATACTTTCATTGTTTTTCTCCTTTTTCTTAGCCAATTTGCTAAATAATTCTATTAATTCTTTTGATATATATAAGGTTGCTTTTGAAATCCAAATCAAGATAAATGTCATGAATGAGAAACCAATCAACGCAGCACCCGTAAATGCAATAATTTCATTTTGTCCAAGACCTGCTTGAAACATATTTATTAATACAACAGCAATTGCGAAAGTTGATGCTAATATCGCAACACCTAATGAAAAGATGATGGATCCAAAAACGATTAAAATAATAACATATGCAAATCCAATGGGTAATAACAAAGGTGTTGATAGTAAAAACTTTAGAAGTTGTTTAGAGCTTTTAGCAACTGCTTGATATGTATCATTTGCACGTTTCATGACAACATCAGTTGTCATTGATTTTGCAATCTCTTTTGCATCATAGTCACTTAGTATATCATCTATGTCTTCACCACTTGCTAATCTATCTTCAATCATCTCTTCATAAAATGATATAATGTCAGATACCTCATTAACATAAAATCTTAATCTTAATTCTCTTTCTAATTCTTTTAGCCAAGTTTTCATATGATCCTCATTTCATCAATAAATCAAATATTTTTCTAACATCTTCCCATTCTTTCAGGAACTCATCAACATGCTTTTTACCAATATCAGTTATCTGATAATATTTTCTATTCCTACCTTGAAACAATTCATTATATGTATTTAGCTCATTTGCTTTTTCTAGTCTTCTCAATATTGGATAAAGTGTTGATTCGGTGATTGCGATGTGCTCTACCAAATCATTAACTAGTTTATATCCATAAGAGTCGCCCTTCATTAACATGGCTAAAACAAATATTTCAAGGATTCCTTTTTTTACTTGTTGTTTCATAGATTCACCTCATACTACCTTATGGCTTATATTATACATTGCATAGTATATATTGTCAATAGATTTTATTCTTTTTAATATAAACAAAAAATCATATCTTTGATATGGATATATCCTTTTAGATGTAATTTGTATTCTCAACGATTATAATCATAAAAAAACACTATAAAACTTATGAAGAATCTAGATGTTTTATAGTGTTTACTTTATTTATTTTTAATTTTTATTATTGCATTTTGAATCATAAACGGACTATTTGATAAAACCGCTAAAACTGGTGCATATATAAATGATGGAATAATTAACCAAACAACAGGCCAATAATACGGATCTCCATTAAATGGATTTGTTTTCATAAAATCAAAAACAAATACATCAAAGATAACTCCAACATTTTTGTAATGATCTGGAATACCAAAGACAAATGATGAGTTTCTAATATTAACATCAATAAATCCATTTGGATCAATCCATCTGAGTTGTAATAAGATTACTTCGTTTACATAAATAATAGCTAGTGTTAATAAAATAGTAAATGGTAGATATATAAGTCTTTTTAGTTTAAACTCATGAAGTTTAAAATATCCCATTAAAAATGGAGCTAAAAAGATGACTAGATGTGCGTAATAAAATCTGATCACATCAAAACTAAATGCACCTTTCATCCCAAAATATATACTATCAAAAGTATCAAAGATAGCTTCTGTTGGATATAAATAGGCTGCAAGTCCTGAAATAATCCCCATCACTATCATATAATCTTTTAATATCTTACTTTTAGATAAGAATATAAACGGAAACACTAAAGTAGATACTGCACATATGTTTTCAAAGGATACTTTTCTAATAATTTCTGGATACATTTGATTATATGGTTCAAATAATAGTTTTGCAAAATGTAGTGCTAGTGCAGAGAAAAGTAAAAATAAAATGACATTGCGTTTTACTTTGTCATTTTTATGTTTTAAAAAAAGGATTAACCCTATTGTAATTGCAATCGCGATTGCGAAATATAAAAAGTAAAAAAAATTGCCGACTTCTACATACATATGCATAAATTCCCTTGCTACATTTTTTTATATTATATCACGGTTATCCTAAAATAAGTTTAATAAATGTGATTGAAACTGCATTAGCCAATATAAAAAGTGTATCGTTAATATAGAGAAAAGGCAATATTAATCTTTGGAAATTTAAGACATATAAAAAATATGCAGCAATTAAAAGAACAATGATCTTAACTAAAATAAGAAAAGTCCCTTTAAAAAATCTATGCTTTGAATAATTTCTAATCATAAATGCCAACATTCCAGCAACAAATGATAAATAAATAATGGTCATATGGTTATCTAAATTATATGTGTATTCTTGATTTACTGATATATATCCTTGCATAAACACAATCAACATAACTACAAAAGCAACCAAAGAAAGTATCACACTAAATTTAAACTTCTTTGATGTATCTGTTTTAAACATAGTAAACAGGTCTTTAAATCCCATAAATAACCACCTCTTTTTATTGAAATAATTTTATCATTCATTCAAATAAATTTTATGCGATATGCTTATATAAATAAAAAACACCTGTTAAGGTGCTTTATATTTAAGTATTCCCCATATATATTCCAACAATAATACATAAACTATATTAAATATTAAACATAAAATATTGAATACCAGACATTAAACATTAAATCTTTAAATCTCTAAAATAAATAAATATAACTCTTGCTTTAAATCTATTGAATCTTTAACTCCCAAACAATATCTTCAATTCAGTAAAAACTAAAAATCTATATATGGGGAATACACTTTCATCTTACCACAATATTTTTTAATTACAAGTAAAAAAGAATTACAAAATACTTAAATCGTTAAAAACCTCTTGTTTGCCCTTTATAAGGAGCTTCTTGTCCTGAAATATACTCATCAACTCCAGGTCCACCAAGCTTTCTAAGTCTATATATGCCATACATATAGCTGATTGTTAGTATAGATATCAAAAGCGGAAAGCCTAATAAAGTATTTACCCATACAAATTGATTAACATTTCCAGTTAAATAGATGGTTGTTTCTAAAGTGGTTCTAAATATAAAATATAAAAGCCATAAATAGGTTACTTCTTTATAAGCCGGTCTAACATCATCTCTCCAAAACCATTCAAGA
Organism: Mariniplasma anaerobium; assembly: GCF_016865445.1. Taxonomy (GTDB): domain Bacteria; phylum Bacillota_I; class Bacilli_A; order Acholeplasmatales; family Acholeplasmataceae; genus Mariniplasma; species Mariniplasma anaerobium. Next base: position 1,631,618 of record NZ_AP024412.1, read on the forward strand.
GGCCAGCCTCTTGTGAGGTGTGAAAGATATGCAGCCATTGGTTTTTTAATGATCAATGAAAAAATAGCAATTATAACAGATAATCCACTACCTATGATATCTGGAATAAAATAGGTTACTGGATTTTGATTCAAATATGAGAATAATGCAGCAATAGAAACTGCAATCACACCAAAAAACGCATATTTCTTTTCTTCTTTTTTATATACTCTAAACCCTAAAATAATTAAAGCTAGAGAAACGGAAAAAATAAGCGCTACTTCTAAACCAAAAATACCTAAAGCAATCGCAAATAAGATCGGTGGTATAAGTGTATCTAGTGTCCTACCTTTTAAGACAAGTATGAGTTCTTCATATACTTCTTTTAATAATCTTTTCATTTTTGATTTAATTTTTTAACAAGTGTATCTTTTTGATAACCCAGGAAAAAATCTAACCAATTATCATGACTTCTAAATAAAGCAATGAGTACATATATACTAACTGAAAAGAAACCAAGAAGCATAACAGATATAATCCACAAAATAGAATGAACCTTTTTTTCTTCTCTAAAATATATCCACATAGAAAATATGATGAATCCTACATAAAGATCCACAAGTGAAACAATCCCCCAAGGATTGTTTAAAATGATTGATCCATCATCAAAGAAACTTCCATTGATAAATCCATTTAATAAAGCAATCGTCATCGCTAGTGCTCCAACGCCTGATATTATTTTTGCAATTTTCATTTTATATACCTTCTTTTACTATATTTTTTAGTTTTTTTATCTCTTCTATTTTATCATCTTTAACTTTATATATACCTCTAGAGACTCTCTCAAAATATCCATCATAGTTCTTTTGTAAAATTGAGGAAGTCTTTAGAATTTGTGTATCTTCTTTTATTTCTTTAGGTGATGCACTCTCATGATTGATTAGATAAATTGCTATGTCTATAACTTGTTCTTTATATCGTGTAATCCTCTTATCTCTTGTTCCACCTGTATTTTTACTATATTTTCGTAAATTGAATTCTTTTAAAGTTTGTTGTTTTCTTTTTTTATATCGTGCTCTCGATTTTTCCATGTTATATATAGAAGCTTCTAATACAACTTGTGCAACATCATCATCAACAAAAATTAAACCTATCTCTAATCTTTTTAATAAATAAACAAGATTTTTATATGCAGCAGATCTCATTTTTATAGATGACCTAGGTATAGCGATATAAACTTGATCGACTATCTTTTGTCGGTCAATAGCCTGATAAATTAATTTAATTGATAACTTAGTCTTTAATTCAACCGCACATAAAAAATCATCTTTAGCTCCCAAGATATCTATATCTTTTATTTCAGCTTTAACTTTAAAGCCCTGTGATATTAATAATGTTTTGACTGGTAAATAAAGATCTGTTTCTTTCATAGGGTTTCCTTATAAGTTGATTTCTAGACTCACTGGGCAGTGATCACTGCCCTCTATATCATTTAAAATTTCTGAATCTTTAACTTTATCCATTAGTCTTTGACTGACTACATAATAGTCAATTCTCCATCCTACATTTTTTTGTCTGGATTGAAATATATAACTCCACCAACTATATTTCACTGTTTCTGGATAGAGTGTTCTAAATGTATCTACAAAGCCATTTTCTAGAAGTTTAGAAAACTTATCTCTCTCTTCATCAGTGAATCCAGGATTTCTAGTGTTTGAGTTAGGATGCTTTAAATCAATAGGCATATGTGCTACATTTAAATCACCTGTATAAATGACTGGTTTATCTTGATCTAGTTTGACAAGATAGTCTCTCATCTGATCTTCAAAATCCATACGTTCATCTAATCTTAATAGTTCTCGCTTTGAATTTGGGACATAACATGTCACAAAATAAAAATCATCAAATACTAAAGTGATTACTCTACCTTCATGATTATATCCACTTCCATTGATACCATAAATTACTTCAATAGGTTTTATTTTCGTATAAACTGCTGTTCCTGAATATCCTTTTTTATCTGCATCATTCCAATACTCATAATACCCATCAAAGTTCCACTCTTTTTGAGATTCTTGCATTTTTGTTTCTTGAATAGAAAAGATATCCGCGTCAATAGTTTTAAAAAATTCTTCAAATCCTTTTTTCATAACTGCTCTAAATCCATTAACATTCCAATTGACTAATTTCATAAAATCATCCCCTAGTTAACTATATATTGTTTTCTTATACTCCATTTTAGCACATCTTTATCAATATTTATGCTTTGAGCCTTAAGTCTTTTACACAAAAACCTTACACATAAAAAGAAAACCCAGTTTCAATTGAAACGAGGTTAATTTTATATATTCTTATGTATCAGACTTTTTAATTATTGCGAATAGTTGATTGAGATAAAATCATTGTATGTGCTTCATCTTCAACTTTTATCATATCATTCAAAATAATATCATCATTCGAAAACGTTAAATCGTTAATTCCATTTTGTAGAGCAATACTATAATAGGGTTGGCTATCATATCTAGAATGATAAAAGTTTAGAAATAAAACTGGTGTTTCATCATTGATTTGATAAATCCCCTCATTAACTAGATCTATATTAATATGAATTGAATCATCAATTTTTGTAGAGGTATTGATTTGAGCATATAACCCATGATATGTTGTAACAACCGTAAATGGTATCTGCATTTCAGACTGCGCAATACCTAATTTAATATTTTCATAATCATATATGCCATCATTTCCACTGATATACGCAGTAATTTGATATCTTACACCAGGTGATAAGTTGTCAAAATGAACATTATCAATGATTAACCAATCATTATCATTAAACATTGTTGGTAAGACTTCTACTGTTTCTTCTGTTACAAAATAATTATTCATAAATACGACAGATAAAACAAATTTAACTGATGTAATGATTCGCTCTGTATCATGTGCCAATAGTTTTGCACCCGCTTGATGATATGGATCGCTATCATCTGTTGGTAAATAGAGATCATAATCATCAATTTCAGATCTAGATTCAATAGCTTTTATTCTATATTTAAAACCAGCGGAATTTGTTTCTTCATGTTCCATGTGCACAGGTGAAAAAGCTGCATAACAGCCCATTTCTAATGTCACATATGCTTCTGGATTATTCTCATCATATATAAGATCTAAGGAGTAATCTGTTTGTGGTGAAAATCTAATTTGCCCAAGTGAATGAAAAGGTCGATGTTCTTTATTTTCATATCCAAAGACAAAATAATATTCATATCTAGACTGATAGTCTATGATTTCATAATGAAAATTAATCTTTCTTTGAACAACATCAAAAAATATATCAGTGATTTCTACTTCAAAGTATGGATCTGCATATGAAAGCATTTCATACTCAAAACCATATGCATCAAAATCACTTGTTGTTGAATCAACAATTTCTGAATCATCATCATTTTGTGAAGGATTACCAGAATCTATTAAACTACCACTATTTTTTGTGCAACCAATCATAAATCCAAGCACACTCATAAAGAGGAAAACTCCCATTATTCTTCTCATTTTTTTAACTCCTGTGATGTTTTATCATAATAATATAGAAATTGTAGTCTATGCATGATTGTTTGATATAATTATATCACTTTTTTATTGTATAGTATTGAAATTTTATGATAAATTATTTCAAATATTAATGATATCTTTTTAATCACCATGATATAATATGAATTATAAAGGATGTGATGATATGAAATATGTAAAATGGTATCACGTTTTAGTTTTTACTCTTTTATTTTTAATTTTCATGATTTTCATTCTTCCAGAAGAATCTAATAAATCTCTATCTTATGGTATTGCTGAAAGTCCCGATACTTCTATTTTTTATACAAGTGAGACTTTATATAGACTTGCAGATGAATATGGAGCATCAGGAAGAGAGTTTTATGTGACACAAAGATTTACATTTGATTTAATTTGGCCTATAGTCTATGGTTTATTCTTGGTTTCAACAATAGGATTTTTAACTTATAGAATAAATGATCCAAAATATAAATACTTCGTTTATATGCCTGTTGTTTCAGTCATCTTTGATTACCTCGAAAATATCACGACTTCAATTACAATGCATAGATATCCTCTACTCACACCATTTATATCTGATATGGCAGGATTTATGACTTTGTTTAAATGGAGTATCCTTAGTTTATCTATGATTTCACTTATATTTTTATTGTCTATATATCTTTATAATGTACTTAAAACTAAAAGAAGAAAGGTTACAATATGAATGCTTATGAGCAATTATTAGAAGCAAGAGATTATATCCAATCTAAAACAAAACTTCAACCTAAAATCGGAATGATTTTAGGATCAGGTCTTGGCAGTTTAGTCGATAAAATGACTAAAGTTGTTAATATCAAATTTGAAGACATCCCTCATTTTAAATCAACAAAGGCGGAAGGTCATCAAGGGATCGTATCTATAGGATACTTAAAAAAAGTATGTGTTGTTGTTTTAAAAGGTAGATATCATTATTATGAAGGCCACACTTTAAGTGATGTGATTTTCCCTGTAAGAGTGATGAAACTCTTAGGTGTGGAAAAACTCATCATCACAAATTCATGTGGCGCAGTTAACACATCTTTTAGACCAGGTGAATTAATGTTGATTACAGATCACATCAATTTAACAGCTAATAATCCCTTAATTGGAGATAATATCGATGAATTAGGTCCTAGATTTCCTGATGCTTCAGAAATCTATACAAAAGATTTAAGAGTTATAGCTCTAGACCAAGCACAAAAACTAGATATCAAACTTAACGAAGGCGTTTATGCCTGGTGGACAGGCCCATCATATGAAACACCGGCTGAAATCAAAATGATTAGAACGCTTGGTGCAGATGCAGTAGGTATGTCTACTGTTCCTGAAAGTCTTGCAGCATCTCATATGAATATGGAAGTTTTAGGGATATCATGTTTAACAAATATGGCATCAGGTATATTAGGACAAAAGCTATCCCATCAAGAGGTTTTAGATGTTGCTAGTCAAGTTAATGAATCATTTTCAAAACTTATAACAAATATTATTAAAAAAATATAAAAAAATGTTGTGATTAATATATCACAACATTTTTTTTATTTATGACTAATTTTTAATTTAATTTCAAATTCTGTATATTCATTGAGCTTTGAGTCACATGTAATCCTTGCATCATTATGCTCACAAATAGATTGTGCAATTGAAAGTCCTAGGCCAAAGCTATTTGACGTATAAACTCTAGATTTATCTGTTTTATAAAATCGATCAAATATTCTATCAAGATCTTTAGGATCAATACCTGTACCTGTATTTTTAATGGACAGATAAGTATGTTTGTTTTTTTCATAAACATTTAAATTAATATGCCCTTTTTTGGGGGTGTATTTAATCGCATTATCTAATAAAATCATAATAAGCTGATGAAACTCTTCTGAGTTGAATTCAGTTTTTTTATCTGTCTTAATATCATAGATAAGTTCAACTTCTTTTTCAAAAGCCAAAGCTTCCATACCTAACATAATGGATTCTACTGCTTCTGAGACATCAACACTTGATTTAGCCATATTGATTTGATCTGTTTCAGATACACTTGCTAAATATAATAAATCATGTGTAAGTTTAGTCATTCTTGTAACTTCACTTTTAATATATTTAAGCCATTTTGAATTCTTTTGTTCTGCTAAAAGAATATCAACATTTGTATTCATAATAGTTAAAGGTGTTTTAAGTTCATGAGATGCATCTGAAATAAATTGTTTTTGTTTATCAAATGATTCTTTAACTGGTTGAACAGCTTTTCTTGTTAAAAACCAAGATATTAGTGCAGTTAATCCAGTACTTATTACAAAGATAACAATATATCTAATTAATGAACTATCAAGAATTCCTTGTTCATTAGTTGTATCTAAGAATGCTATTTTAGTTCCATCAGGTGTTTCAACGCTCTTATAACTCCAAGTTATTTCATCTAATTGGAAATCTCCATGATTATCATCAACAAGCTCATAAGCTGAATCTATAAAATCTAAATCAGTTGTAAATTGAGCATCATAAGTTAATTCATTAGTCACTGGATCAATAAAAACTACAAATGATACAGTACGCTCTAGATTAAACGGATCAAGTCCAGGAGGTCTCAAGGGGTCAACAGGTTCATCTACAACACTAAATTCTAATATCTTATCAAGATCATCTTGTATTCTAGCATTTATATCTACATAAGATAGAGTATACAAGGTTCCTAGAACTATAAATAAAAATGAAGATATAATCACTACATTTAAGATTAACATACGTTTTATGAGTTTTTTAAACATGTTCTTCTACCTCTAGGCCATATCCAACGTTTCTAGTCGTTTTAATTTTTACTTTTTTAGAAATAAAACTTAATTTTTTTCTTAAAAAAGAAACATAGACCTCAACATTATTATCCATTGCTTCTGTATCATAGCCCCACAGTTTAGTAATAATATGTTCTTTTGAGGTTAATGTGTTTTTTCTTGATACTAAAAGATCTAATAACTCATATTCTAAATGTGTTAGTTTAATACGTTTACTACCATTAAAGATTTCAAGTCTATCCTTATCAAATGAAACATCTCCAATCATTACGATTGAACTTTCAAATGGTTTATCTTTTCTTCTCATCAAAGCTCTAAGTCTAGCGAGTAATTCCTCATTAGCAAACGGTTTTGCTAGGTAATCATCAGCACCTAAATCAAGTCCTTGAACTTTATCATAAATTTGTGTTTTAGCTGTGAGCATTAAAATGCTCACATCATTTTTTTCTTGTCTAATTCTTCTTAATATTTCAAATCCATCAATGGATGGTAACATAACATCTAAAATAACAAGATCATATATATTACTTTGGATACCATAATATCCATCAAGTCCATCATAAACAGCATCTACAGTATAATGATTCTTCTTTAATAGGAAAGCTATTGCTTCGCTCAAATGCTTTTCGTCTTCTATAATTAACACTCTCATACGCGCATATCCTCCTTGCTATCCTTATTCTATATCACCAACCTTAATTTATCCTTAAAAAACTTTTTTTTATTTTTAAGTATCCTTTAAGGTTCATATTCTATAATGAAGTCACAAAGGAAGTGATCTCATGAATTTAACAACATTCAACAGATTCGAAAAAAAATATATCGTCTCTGAATCTACATTTACAAATTTAATAAAAGAATTTAAGCCTTACTTAGATAAAGATGATCACCTAGATTTTTTCTCTTATTATACCATATACAACATTTACTATGATACTGCACAAGATGAGATTATTAAACAATCCGTATCTAAACCTGAATTTAAACAAAAATTAAGATTACGTGGCTATTCAGGAAACAAAGATAACGATTTAGTTTACTTAGAGTTAAAAAAGAAACTTCATGGTTATGTCAATAAACGTCGAACTCTTATTTCCAAAGAAGACGCAGATCAATTGATTTACAATAAAATCAAACCTGATCCTCAACCTTATCATAATGCACAAGTGATTAATGAACTTTATTATTATGTATTAGGTAAACAACTCATTCCAAGAATCGCAATCTTTTATGATCGAGTTGCCTATTATGATAAAAACAATCATGACATTAGAATTACATTTGATAGACACATTACATCCAGACGTCATGATATCTCATTAAATAGAAATAATGACGATATCGATTTAATTGCTTCTGATCAATATCTTATGGAAATAAAAACAAGTTCAAGTATACCTCTATGGTTAACAACAATTTTAACAAAACACAAATTATACAGTAGTAGTTTTTCTAAATATGGTTCAGAATTCTACGACTATCTAATCACAAAAAGAAAGGGTGATGAAAAATGTTTGAATCCTTATTCGACATATCAAGTACGTCAATCACTTTAATTGACACAGTAGTTATGATTATATTTGGTCTTATTAGTGGTATCATTATAAGTTTCACATATATGCATACATACAGAGATCAAAATTATAATAGCAATTTTGCACTTACAATGGTTTTACTACCTTTGGTTGTATCTCTATTGATCATGCTAATCGGTAGCGACATAGCAGCAGCATTTAGTCTTGCGGGTGCATTTAGCATCATTAGATTTAGAAGTGCCCCGGGAGAACCTAAAGATATCGCATATGTATTATTTGCGATGATGGCAGGACTTGCTAGTGGAGTTGGCGCAAAAGGCTATACTGTGATATTTACCATCATCTTATGTATCGTTATGTTTGCTTTATTTAAATTGAAATATGGTGAAAAAAAGAATGTTCCTAAAGAAATAAAAATCACCATTCCAGAAGACTTAAATTATACAGAAGCTTTTAAAGAAGTTTTTGAATCTCATAACATAAATTATAGTCTTTCACATTTAAAAAGTACATCATTAGGTAGTTTATATCAATTAACCTATAAGGTGCGTATGCCAGAAAAAACAGACTTAGAAAAATTAATCAATGATATTAGAGTTAGAAATTCTAATTTAAATATCAGTATTAATTTAGTAGAAAACACAGATTACTAAGGAGAATACATTATGAAAAAATACATTATATTATTTATATTACTACTAACCTTAACACTTAGCTCATGCACGAAAGATGTTGATTTAGTAGATGCACTAGATGATACGATTGACACAACAGATGTAAGCGAAGATTACAGTTCAAGTCAAATCGAAACTATTCTAGATGATGCACTATTTAGCATTACAGGCAAAGAAGTTGATTTTGATGATTATGATGATTATGAAGATGGCGACTATACAACCATTGGAATAGCAAGTGATACATTTACAATTACAGAAGGTGGCGTTTACGTATTTGATGGTATTTATAATCAAACAATTACTATCAATGCACCTGATCAAGATGTAGAGATAGTTTTAGTCAATGCTTATATATCAGTCACATCAGGTCCAGCAATCTTAATTTTAGATGCTGATGATGTTACAATCTCTGTTCCTGAAGGTACGATCAGTTATATTTCAGATACAGAAATTCATCCATTAGTCGAAGACGAAGATTATAACAGTGTAATCTATAGTTTAAGTGATATTGAATTTAACGGTACAGGTACATTAGACATTACAGCTAATTACAACAACGCTATCTATACAAAAGATGATGCTAAATTTAGTGATCTTACCTTAAAGATATCTTCTGTTGATGATGGCATCATTGGTAAAGATTATGTTGCAATTAAAGATGCAACTATAGAAATCAATGCAGATGGCGATGGTATCGCTTCTACAAAAGAAGATTCTGATGAAAAAGGGTTTGTATATATCAAATCAGGCACATTAACAATAGATGCAGGTAGTGATGCTATTCAAAGTGAAAATGATATGATCATCTATGATGGCACTTTCACATTGACCTCTGGAGATGATGGTCTACAATCAAATGATCAAATCTTAATTGGTGGTGGCACTTTTGTTCTTGATGCAACAGGTGATGCAATCAATAGTGTTAATGATTTAGTGATCTATGCTGGTGACTTTACAATTAATACAGATGATGATGCAATTCACTCTGATAACTATCTATGTATCGAAGGTGGAAATATTCTTATTGAATCTTCTTATGAAGGTTTAGAAGCATATCAAATAGATTTAAATGGTGGAACCATTAATGTTACAGCTTCAGATGATGGAATTAACGCAACAACTGGTGGTACACAAGAACATGGACCTACTTATGTTTCAACTGGTGGTCTGATTAACATCAACGGTGGAATCATTCAAGTCAATGCAGCAGGTGATGGCGTTGACGCAAATGGCACAATTACAATGACTGATGGTTACTTAATCATTTATGGACCTACGACTGATGCACAAGCTGCTATAGATTATGATGAAACCTTTACAATTTCTGGTGGATTTGTTGTAGCTTTAGGTAGTTCAGGTATGGCACTTCCAGCTACAGATGGTTCTACTCAAGCATCAATATTATACGTAGGAACACAAAGCTATAAAGCAGGAACAACTGTTTCATTAGTTGACCAAGATAATCAAGTATTGGTTTCAATAACTGCATTAAAAAGTTATGCAAGTGTTCTTATAAGTACTAAAGATATGGTATTAGATCAAACATACACTTTATCAATAGATGGTGATGATACAGAATTTACAACAGATACAATCGTTACGACTATTGGTTATACTGGTGAGATGATGCCAGGTGGAACACTTCCGCCACGTAGATAATTACAAAGATTTAATAAAAATCTTTGATAATATATTTTTCTTTTCCCCTATGAAAAATGCTAGCTCTTGTCAGGCTAGCATTTTTTAATATATTTGTTTATTTAATCAAACCATTGCCAAGTGTGCCAAAATTCAAATGATTTTGATGATATAACCGATATAATAAATCCAATAATAAATAAAATCGTTCCTATTAAAAAGCTATATTTAAATAATTTATCATAAACATCTATTTTTTTAAATTCACCGATGACAATGCTTTGTTTAACGATATATTGTTTGGTCATAGACAAAACGGTAACAAAAAATTTGTATGCTAAACTAAAGAAAAAGATTGCAAATGAGATAAAAAACAGTATATAAAATATTTTTGGAAATAATGGAATATTTGGCATAAATACTAAAGAAGATAGATTAAACATATAATACACCGCTATCCCCCATGATGCAATCATCGCACCAAGTAATACAATCACTATTCCATATGAAATAATTAATAATGGAAGTGCAACCATTGTGGTTCCCACAATGGAAAACCAACTATGCTTATCTTGTTGTTCTATTGATTTATATTCAGATACAATTGAATCTATATCCCCAATGAATCTTGATATATCTTCTTCTTTTTTCCCTAATTGAAGTTGTCTATCAAAATATTCTTGATAATCTCTGATAATATCTTCAATTTCTGATATGTTAGCTTTTTTTAATCTTTTTTCAAGATCATTTATAAATTCTTCTTTATTCATGACTTTCCTCCAAAAACATTTTTGTGGTTTCAACAAACATGATCCATTCTTCTTTTAGCATATCAAATCTTTTATGCCCTAATGTTGTTAATTGATAATACTTTCTAGCAGGTCCAGAACTTTCTTCTGATAAGTAACTTGTTACTAAACCTTCTTTATTCATTTTTCTTAAAATTGGATAAACTGTACCCGGTGAAATAGAAATACTTTTACTTATATGATCTGAAATATCATATCCATATTGATCCCTTATGTTTAACATAGAAAGCACAAAGAGTTCTAATACACCTTTTTTAAATTGAATATTCATCAAATGCCTCCTGATTACGTTTGTGATGTTTGAAAATTTTATAAAAAATAGAAAGTGTTAATCTATAAATCATAAATATACTGAAATAATATATAAAGTAGGCAAATCCATCAGTTGCTTGACTTGGCATAAGATATGCCAATATATCAGCCTTTAATAATATTTGAATGAATAGAAAAGAATTATCTAGATTTACAAAACTATTTACGATAATCACGTAGATTAAATAGATAACTGTATAGATTAAAATATATTTGATATGTTCTTTTTTAATCTCAAAGAAACTCTTTAATAATATACTTCCAAAAAATAATATGAAATGACTTGTAAATGATACTATAGTTGTATATAGTCCATTAACCAATACATATTGTTCGCCAATAAAGATAAATGCAATTAAATATCCAATTCCTGAGATAAAACTAGCAAATGCAGCAACAGGATAAAATGTTTTTATATGAAATAAAATAGTAATTCCAAAGAGAAAATACGATAATGTTGAAAACTCAATAGGTATTTTACCAATCTCAAGATTCAATCCATAAATGGTATATTCTGTAATTTTATATATTAAAAGCAAGAAAGCAATACTTAATAACAGCATTCTTTTTTTCTTCTTTTGTACCCTACTCATGAGTATGGCTGAGAGAATCGCATTCAAAGCTATTATAATTACCCAAAGATTCATCTTTTATCTCCTATATATCATATACTATTATATATTATATACTAGTTGAAAATATTTGTCAATAAAAAAACCGTTTGGTTAAATAATTTTAACCAAACGGATGGATCTATAGTGTTCTTATATATTATAAACTGGCTTAATGCATAATCTTCTTAGAATGATCGCGTTCGTAAATCTTGAAAAATATGAAAATTACAAGCAAGTAAATACCAACAATAATGATGTAATACAACCAATAGATATAATTTGCAATATCTGTGGTAGATAACATATTTTCAAGTATTTCTGCTTTAAGTAGTAAATTGATAAATAAATAAGATTGGCTATAATCTATAATAATATTCATAATACCTACATAAATTAAATAGAATACTGTATAAATAATGATGTATTTTATATCTTTGGTTTTAGCAATTGCAATATTTTTTAATAACACACTACCCAAAAGTAATATAAAATGACTGCTTAATGCTATCAGTGTTGAATAAAAACCATGAATAACAACATATTGATCACCCATAAATATAAACACTAATAAATATCCTATCCCTGAGATAAAGCTAGCAAAAGCAGCAACAGGATAAAGTTCTTTTATTTTAAATAAAACTACTACACCAAATAAAAAATATGCTAGTGTAGAAAATTCTATAGGTATTTTATCTACTTCAAGATTTATAATGTAATAACTATATTCAGCTATTTTATAGACTAATAGTATCATTGCAATACTAGGTAGTAGCTTTCTTTTAAACTTTGTACTCGTTCTACTGATAAAAAAAGCTATGACTAGTAAGATGATGACTGTTAGCAAATTATATATATTCATAACTATCTTGTATATTCAGTATGTAGCATTTGATAGATACTGAATATAGCTTCCTTTCTTTCATTTGTTATAATTCTAATAGGTACTGTGGATTTGTTTTTCATAAATAGCGCTTGACGCATATAGGAGATTTCTACCACAGTTCCTGTTTTTTACTATCAATAAGTTTATTAGCGCTTGACGCTTGATCACAAGAATATAGGAAACAGGAAACTCGTGACTAACCATCAGTACCCAAAAACTTTTAGGAGGTGGAGATATGTACCATGTCGGCATCGATATCTCTAAATTCAAACACAACTGCTTCATAGCTACGGATGCAGGAGTGAAGGTCAAAGAATTCATCTTTGACAACAACAAGTCAGGTTTCATAGAACTCAAAGATTCACTAAACTGTTTAGGCAAACCTAGTCAAATAAAAATAGGTTTCGAATCAACGGGTCACTATGGCATAAACTTGAAATCTTACCTGTCCAACCTAGGTTATACCTATGTGGAACTCAACGCTTACTTAACGCACATGTTTTCCAAGGCATTATCGTTAAGAAAGACAAAGACTGATAAGGTTGACGCTAAAGTCATTTCGAGTATGTTAGGATCTGTTGATTACGAAACACTACATACTAAATTTTACCACATGAATGACTTAAAGGAATTAGTTAGGCAGAGAAATGTTTACTTAAATAGTCGTTCTAAAGAACTAATCAAGCTAACAAATCTCTTAGATAAGACATTTCCTGAGTTTAAACCTTTTTTTAAGAACCGTTTAGGTGTCAGTGCTTTATTCATTCTAAAACGCTTTAAAACAAAGGCTCGCATCTCTAAACTAAGCTCATCTGACTATGAATTAATTAGATCAAAGACCAAAGGTAGAATAACTTATCCTAAATTCAATGGTTTGAAACAAATTGCCAAAGATTCAATTGGAATCTCATCTAAAGTCTATGATTTGCTCATTCAAACTTCCATTCATCAGTATGAATATTTAACTCAAATACTTAAATTATTGGATGATGAAATCATAGCACTTTTCAAGAAAACAAATTCTAAGTTACTCACCATTCCTGGATTAGGTATCATCACAGCAGCAACCATTTACGCTGAAGTTGGTGATTTCAAAAACTTTTCTAATCCTGCAAAGCTCGTCGCATTTGCTGGATTTGATGTGAGAATCGTTCAATCAGGGACTCAAGAGCATTATGGCAAGCTCGTTAAACACGGGTCTTCTCTACTTAGAAATGCTATATGGACTTATGCACTGCCCGCTGTAAGATTCATCCCTACAGTTAATGATTATTATCATAAAAAGAAGTCTCAGGGTAAACACCATAAAGTCATTTTATCTCACATCTGTCGTAAACTGATTCGCATGATTTACTATATTGAATATCATAACGTTTCATTTGATCACAGCATGAGTCGTTAGGGTGTAGCTACCTAAATTGACTCACATATCGTCAATTTTGACCTGTAACTAGGTCTTTTTCTGTTTATTCATTATTTTCACTTGACTTTGTATAGTTTATCTCCTATAAATTGTAGAATGTCAATATTATATACGACAAATAGACACCTGTCAAACAATAAAAATAGCCATCTGATAACTCATTTGTTGAGTTACAGATGGCTTTTGTTAAATCATTAAATATTTCTAATTGCTTTCATGCTCATTTCAAACACTTCGTCTTCTGATTTGTTTGATGTGTTAAGTATGACATATGGAATATCATATACAGCACATTGAGCTGCAATCTTTGTTACATAATCTTTTAATAAAGATCTAAAATATGATTCATTCTTATCAAAGTTTTCAATTTCTTGATCTCTACCTCTTGATAATACTCTATCTTTAAAGTTTTCCCAATCTACATCTAATATGATATAAATATCAGGTTTTTTAATTTGATTCATATATGCATGAAAGACACCATTATACATGTTCATGATTGTTGGCATTCTTTTTAGATTATGTTGAGCAAATAACCAATGCTCAACTAAATCTCTATCAACAATGAAGTTTCCTTCATATTTTTGTTGATTGAGCCAATGATTGTGAATAAAATATATTTGTAACAACATTTCAACGTCTGTTTTTTGCTCATATAGCCACTTAAGCAATGTATTGAATACTTCATCGTCTTTCTCAAACTCTTCCATTACAGGCAGGTCTAGTGCCTCTCCTAGTCGATTAACTAATGTTGATTTGCCTGAAGCAATCATTCCACCTATTGATATTTTCATCTTTTGTGTCCTCTTCATTTCTAACATTAAAAATTAATGTTTGCCTATGAAAATGATATCATCTCTGATGAGTTATTGTCAATCGTTATTTTTTACTTTAATAAAATTATGATTAATATTTTCTTGATGATTTAGATTTTGAATATTTATCATAATATTTCTTTTTTGATTTAGCTTTTTGATAAGGGGATTCATTCTTATTCTTATTTGTATCAGGTGAGTAAGATTTTTTTCTTCTGCCTGTATTACCTCTTTTTGAACCATTTTCTCTTTGAGCTTTGATAACCTTTAATTCATTTCTTGTTTGGTCAACTCTAATGGTTGTATGAAATGGTTGTTCAGTGATGACAGGTATTGTTATTTTATTTGTTTTTTCAATAGCTCTTAATAAATGTGCTTCATCTTGGGAACAAAATGACATTGCAATACCAGTTTTTTCTGCTCTACCAGTTCTACCAATTCTATGCACGTAAGTTTCTGGAGATTCTGGTAGGTCATAATTTAATACATGTGATAAATCATCTACATCAATTCCACGAGCTGCAATATCAGTTGCAACTAATACTCTTGTGCGTTTAGCTTTAAAGTTATTTAATGCTTTTTGTCTCATGTTTTGTGATTTGTTACCATGAATCGCATCAGCCTTAACACCATAAGCTAGTAATTCTTTAACTAACTTGTTTGCACCATGTTTAGTTCTTGTAAAAACTAAAACAGATTCCATCTTAGGATTAACTAGTAAGTCAATCAATAGATTTGTTTTATCTTTTTTCGTAACAAAATATAAGCTATGATCGATTTTGTCTAACATTGCTTCTGGTGGTGTGATTTCAATTCTTACTGGATTGATTAATAATTCATTTGCAAAAGATAATATTTCATGAGGTAATGTTGCTGAAAACATCATTGTTTGATGCATATCTTTAACATATGAAACTATTTTTCTAACGTCTTTGATAAAGCCCATATCTAACATATGATCTGCTTCATCTAAAACTAGATATTTAACAAATTGTAATTTAACTAACCCTTGGTTAATTAAATCTAATAATCTACCTGGTGTCGCAACTAATATGTCAACACCTTTTTTTAATGCTATTTCTTGGCTTCTTTGTGATACGCCACCATAAATAACTTCTGTTCTTAATCCCATGTGACGAGAGTAACCTCTAAAACTATCTTTAATTTGTTCAGCAAGTTCTCTTGTTGGTGCTAGAATTAAAGCTCTAATATGTTTTTTCTCATATGGTAATTGATCTTGATACAACCCTTGAATAATTGGTATTGAAAAAGCCGCTGTTTTACCTGTTCCTGTTTGTGCACTTGCTAGTACATCTTTTTGTTGTAAAAGTACAGGGATGGCTTGTTCTTGTATAGGTGAAGGTGTATCATAGCCTTCATGCTCTACTGCTTTCAATATTTCCGGGATAATTCCTAAATTTTTAAATGACATCTTTTCTCCTTATGTAACACTATTTGATAAATACAACTTAAATTATTCCATCAAAAAAAGCGTTGTGGTTAAGCTAAACAACGCTTTTAAACTTCTTTGTTAAGTTTGCGGTATGTAACTATAGCTTCTAGTCTTCTTGTATTTAGAAGCATACTAATCATATCATATTTTACGATATATTACAATTGATTCATTTCATATCAAAAACTCATTGCATAATGACAAAAAATACTTTATAATTAAATTAACTTAATAAGAATAGTTGGTGTATTTTAAATACATAACAGGGAATCAAGTTAAAAGCTTGAGCTGTCCCAGCAACCGTAATACTGACGAAATGCAAATAACCACTGCTTATGGCGGGAAGGTGCATAGTAGGATGAAGTTTAGCCGGTAGACCTACCAATATATTCGAACGAGTAACAGTCTTCTGGGATTAAAGAGTGTAGATAACTTTTTTTGTTATTTACCATGTCCCACAGGACATGGTTTTTTTATAACAAAAAAAGGAGATTAAACATGAAAAAAACCTTATTATTACTGCTTTTTGTATTTACTTTTGTTACTCTTGCTGGGTGTCAAGAAAAAGATTCATTTACACTAGAATTAACTGATTTTAATGGTGATGTGTTAGTTGATCAAACTATTTATTTTGAAGAAGATGATCAAAGAACAATTTTAGAATTGATTGAAGCTTCTGTTGATATTGATTATGATACATATGATTTTGGTGTGATGGTCAATGGAATCGAAGGATATTATCCAAGAGAATATGGTGCTAGTTATAATTACTACTATCAAATTCAAGTTGATGGTGTGGCTAGTGAAGTTGGCATATCTGAGATTAATTATGTTGATCAGATGACTCTATCTTTTGTAGAGATATCTTCTCTATTAGCTTTTGATCAAATGGTTGATGATTTCATTTATGGATTTATTAAAAATAACTTAGATAATTATTTATCAGATGCGTTTGTTGATTATATGGTTTTATCAAGTCTTAATCAACTTATTCAAAATAATTATATAGACCTTGATTTTAATGATTATTATTCTTATGATAATCTTGATTTAAAAAATGAAGTACTTGATGATATGACCATTGGTGAGTTATTAAAGGCTGGTCCTGTTTATAAAGTTGAAGGTATGAACTTAGATACTTATAAAACAAAGTTGTCTGAAACAGAAATTTCAAATCCTTATGAAGCCACTTCTTATCTTGAAGCATTATATATCGCAGGTGAGATGGATAACGTAGTCGCAGCCGATTTAATGAATCAAGAAGTCAATGATCCAGATTATACAGGTATGGCTTTAATGGCAATTGCTCCATATAGTGACCTAGAAGGTTTTGATTCATATATAGATAGCTTAGGAACTTATTTACAAACAACATTAACTGCAACAGGAGTTGAATCTTGGGGGAGTGCAAATTCAGCATCAACAGCAACAGCTATCCTGGGATTAGTCGCAAATGGCATTAATCCTCAAAGTGATGCATATATGACTGATGGTGTTGGTTTAGTTGAAGCTTTGATGTTATATGTTGATGGATATAATTTTAAATGGCAACTAGCAAGCGAGGAAGCTGACCTAGCATTTTCTACACCTCAAGCGTTTGCAGCACTTGTTGCGTATAAATTGTCCCGTGATACTTGGGGATTTGGTAGTACAAATATATTTAATTTTAGTTAAAAGATAAGGGGTGCTGAAATGAAAAAGATTATATTAAAAATTGTGTTAACTATTTCAGCACTTCTTTTAGGATATATCATCATCAATGTCATCATGGGTGATGGCAAAACTGATGGTGATGGTAGTTTTGAATTAATTATTTTAGATAGTAATCAAGACGTTGTTTATAATGAAGTCTTGTATTATGAGGAAGGTCAAACTTTTTTTGATGTTTTAAATGAAAATTTTGAACTGACATGTGCAAATAGACTTTATGAAGCTGATGATACATGTGGTTATAAGTTTACGATTATGCAATATAAGAATCATGTCGTTTTAGGTATTAAATCTGATGTTTTTGAAATCATGACAGACTGGGACAATACATTTTTAAAGATAGAGATTTATGACGGCAATGAATATGTAAGATCTACCATAGGATTTGATTATGTGAATATTGAAGAAAACAAAAAGATCCGCATTTCTGCAGATCTAGTGGAGTAAGTTATGACATTTAAACATTCAAAAACTTTAAAAGAATTAACTTTAATGGTTGTTTGTGCATCCATCCTTTTTGTTCAGCAAATTTCACTATCATTTATTCCTAATGTTCAGTTTTCTGTTTTATTAATTATTTTATATACAAAGATGCTTGGATTCAAAAAGACATCTCTAATTATTGTTGTTCATGTAGCAGCAATCAATTTATTATCACCCTTTGGACCGGTTGTTCCAACATTAATCCCTGCGATGTTTATCGCATGGATGATTGTTCCTGTGCTGCTAACAACAGTGTTTAGGAAGGTTGAAAATGTGATTTGGTTATCTATATTTGGACTACTTTATGGATTCGTGTATGGATGGGTTTATATTCCTTTTACAGTCTTTTTGCTTGATACACCATTTGTGCCATATTTGATTATGGATATACCTTTTGAGGTTTTAATGGGTATTAGTAATATGATTTCTATATTGTGGTTGTATGAGCCTTTAAAGAAGGCATTTACACAACAGTTGAATATTTTGGAAAATAGACCTGTAGAAATTTAAAAAATGATTAAAACAAAAAGCAACTTTAATTTAAGTTGCTTTTTTTATACATTCATCTGTCAATTCCAATATATAATTGAGATCTATATTTAGTTATATTATTTTATATCTAGTTCTTTTATCATATATATATGAGTATTACTCTTAAAGTATTTCTTTTGTTTCTTAGTAAACTCAGATGCTCTTATATCAATAAATCCTAATTTTTTGTATAGTTTATAGGCTAACTTATTAGAGTCAAGAACTTCTAATGTGATTTTCTTTAATCCTTTATTTTTCGCAATACTTTCTATTTCATCAAAGAGTTTAGATCCTATACCCATACTACGAAATTTACTAGCAACAACTATCCCGTGTATGTGAAGTTCGTCTTCGTTAACTTCATGCTCAAAAAATTTACCCATTTTTTGAACTCTTAATAATCTAAATAGGCCATACTTTTTGATTAATTTTATAACACTTAAACTCTCGGGTTCGCTTGTTTTTTTACCTTTATAATCAAGATGTGCAACACCTGCTATACTTTGATTGACTTTGGCTATAAGTATACCTTCATTAATTTTTTTAGGTATAGATCCAGTATCATCAATAATACTTGTGTTTATATCAATAGACTTTTTTGTATAAGGAGTCATTTTTAAATTCCATAATTCCATAGTTACATCTAGCATTTCTAAATAATCTTTTTCCTTATATACACTAATTACTACTTCCATAATATCAACCACTACCTTCTAGATATTAACAATTAATATCTACACAAATCATATCACTTGTAGACATGTTATACAAGTTCATACAGATGCTTTTTAAAATATATATGCCTATTTCAATAATAGAGTATAAAAAATAGAGCTGAAATAAATCAGCTCTATTTTCTTTTCATATATATTAAATAATTTATAATATTTCTTTCACTCTTCCAACTGTACCATCTTCTAACATCACTTTTATGCCATGTGGGTGAGTTGCTGAATTTGTTAATATGCGTGATACAACACCTTCAGTTAAATTACCATTGCGTTGGTTTTGTTTTTCAACAACCATCACTTTAGATCCTATCTTTATATCTTTTTTCTGATTACCATTCATTAGACACCTTTTCCTATATTTTTTTATTTGCTTTTCTATCAACAAAATTATCAAAATGATCTTTGATATGGTAGATCGCTTTGGTAATACACATGAAAATTTCTTCTAAACTAAAAGCGTACTATTCTATACTTATGAAATGATTAGTTTCAAAATCACTAAGTTCTAATACTAGAGATTTAATATCAGGTGTTTTGGAGAACAACTACTTAATAGTTTGATTAAATTAATAATAATATTTATTGTTGTAAATATATTTTTGAAGGAACTATTCATAACAGTTCCTTTTTTATTATAATCTCATGCACTAATATGCTTAAATAGTTTAATAAAGTTTTCTTTTGTTTCTTTAGATACTCTAATTTTTTTATTTACTAATGCATTTTTGAATCCACTAGTAACTTTATAATCCTTATCCATAACATGAAATCTGGCTTGATCACTTTTGGTGAATAAATCTTCTATCTCTTTAAAAGTTTCTTCAATGTCTGCTAATTTAAATACTTCAATTCCAAATTTATCCTTATTTTTATCATAAACATATTTCCCAGCTCCATCTGAATCTACAAGCAAAACTGGGGTTTTTGTTATTTTCAATAATTCTTTATGTAAATTTGCTCTTTTTATTCCCTGTATAGGCATAAAATTAATATGATCATACCCTAGTAACTCTTTAAATCCCACAAGATAGTTGTAGTCCGTGATTCCTTCGACAAATATTAATAAATCATCTGGATTTAAAATTATATGTCTATTAACAGTAAGAGCTGTTTTAATTGGCATAATAACATCAACATCATTCTCCTGGTTAACTGTGAATTTATTACACACGATAGAATTTTGATTGATTTTGCTTACAACTCGAAGTTCATCTAAATAATCTGGATCAATTAGAAATGGTGAATGCGTACTCATTATAAATGTAACTCCGTTTTGCATTCCAAATTTTTTTATTTGTTTGCGAAGTTCTATTTGTCCTGCTACATGTAAATTTGTAGCTGGTTCATCCAATAAAACTATATCTCCTTTTTCAATTTTATTATCTGAAAATATATTAAAGAAGAAATCAAAGAACCATCTAAATCCTGTTGATTGACTATCAAGTAGTATGTCCTCTTCATTTTCACTTATCATAAAATACAAATTATCACTTTCAATAGCCAATCTAAAGTGATACTTGTCTTCTGTTTCAAATGAGTAAATTTCATTAAATAGATTCGATAATTTTGTTACTGATTTATTTATCTTTTTTTCATAGTTAGTTAATATATTCTTTCTTTTTTTTCCAAATTCATGAAATTTTTTATAAGCATTCTGAAGTTCTGTATATTGTTCATCTTCCAGCAATTCAAACAACTTAATAAAAAACAGTGGTGTTTGAATAACTCCATTGACAACGGTTGAAACAGTATTATTAGTTGTTATATGATTGCTATCAACATATGAAATTATATTTGGCAGCAATTTAACTCCAAATTGTTCTAATGCTTCATCAGTTGTTTTTTTGTCTATACTAATTTGACTTAACTGTACAAAGTTATCTTCTATATCTGAAATAAACCCTTCAAGTTTTACATTTTCATACTCTAAATTTAAATATGTAACGATGTGTGCGTTTTTTATATATGCATTTAAATTATTTTTTTCAGTTTCAGTAATAAAAACATTTTTCAATATCTTATCTACAATCACCTTTATAGCATTAACATAGCTGATTGCTGAAGAGCTATTTTGTGTAGCTGCTTTTAATACTGGGCTCACCAAATACTCTAAAAATTTTATTGTTTGAGCTTTAAGTTTTTTGTTCGGCTCACAACTTATAGTTTTTGTTCCAATTGTTTTTGAATAAAAAATTTTATTGTCTACAAGTTCTGCTATAAATTTAGTTCTACTTAACTTATCGTGTAATATAAAATCAATAGTCGGCTTTATTTTAGGGTCATATATGTTAAATGGAATATCGTTTGCTACAAATTTTTTAGACTGGAATGCTTTTAAAGCATCTAAAAAGTTGCTCTTCCCCGAATTATTCTCTCCTATAAGCGTTACTAATCCACCATAAGATCCTTCATTATCCATTAAATAGTTTAACTCAAAAGATTCTTTTTGTTCATTTCCTATACTTCTAAAATTACTAATTGTTACTAATCTTTCAATCATTCTTTACATCTCCTTTTTTAACTATTATTTTTATTTGATTTAAGACAAAATTCATCCCCTTTTTGTCTATTAATTCTATTATTCTTTTTGTAAGAATATCATCATCTTTAATTTCCTTGAATAGTTTATCTAAATTACTTTCTTTTTTATCTCCATTTAAATCTATTATATAATTAATAACTTCTATTTTTGATAATGTTTTTTTCTTCATGATGAAATCGAATACTGTTTTAACTTTGTAATCTATTGCTTTGTATTTTTTGTTTTCGTAATCTTCTAAGTATTTGTATAGTGTTGGTCTTGAAAACCCTAGATAATCAGATAATTCAGTAAGTCTAAGTCCAAGTAGTTTAAGCTTATCTCTCATAGTTAACACCTCCTATACATATAAAATATCATAATTTACAATATATGTAAAGTATTTTTACATTTTTTGTAATAATATAAAAAAAGATTAATTTAATATAATCTTTTTATGTATGCTATATTTTACCATTTATATATAGTTTCAACTAAAAATAGTATAATACCTTATGAAACTTTAATCCCCGAATATATTATCCACTGTACCCAACCTCTAACAGTGCTTGCTCTTCTTTCATATACGACTCTATTCTTGCTAGGTAGATTTATTTTTGATATATCCATAAACTCTATAATCTTTTCATTAGATGGAAATTCTTTATATCTATTATAATAGTCAAAGACTAATAAAAAAGGCTTATGCTTAAGAATAAATTCACCTAGCATAACATTTCTCTCTTTTACAGAAAATTTATTGATTTGATAAGCTGCTTTTGTAAGTTGATATAGCTTATTTTCTTTCTCAACCAATCCTAAATATCTTGCAGCGGCTAAATAATATGCTCCTTGTCTAGGAGTGAAATCAAACAGTTCTGCAATATCATTTGCAGTACAATCCTTATCTGATAGGTGGTCCAATATCCCTTTAATTCTAGTAAAGCTATCCGCTTGAGGAAATGGTATACTCATATCTTCATCTATTACTATTAAATTCTCTCTTTTAATGATTTCAAGATTTTTATATCTCAACTTATATGATATGTGCTCTATAAACTTAATTGAATTATAGTCTTTTTCATTTTCAAACTCATACACATAAAAATCATATAGTCCATTCTTATACGTAAAAAAGATTGGAACAATACTTTTATTAACTTTCATTGTCCAAAATCGATATGGGTAATACAGTTGTCTAATGATAAAATCATCTGGATCTGTATTTTTCGCTTCAATTAAAATTAATTTATTCTTGCTTTCATACCCTCCATCAATTTCGATTTGAGGCTTTTTTACATTGATTATTTGTGAAATATTATCACTGCCATGTACTATAAAATCAAAATCATTAGCTCTCATTCTCCCAGAGATAGTTTCATGAAGATCTTCACCAATTAAATTTCGAATCATACCAGACAATAGAGCAACGTTTAATGCATTACTTTCAGAATAAATATTATCTGGATCTATTGATTCTAAATATTCTGGTAAATCAACCTCAACTGGCATTAAATTTGGATCTTTTGGTACTTTTTCGTATAAATTAAATTTACCAATTAAATACTCTCCATTATCAATTGGTAAGATTCCAAGATAATTTTTTCTAAATATTCCCGGTCTACTTCTTCTACTGTCAAATTTCGTCATTAACCTTGGTTCTTTAAACTCTTTTATTTGCTTAGCGGTAATCTTAAAAACTTGATGATTTTTAATTTCATCAAGTATATTATACTTTTCAAATATTTCATTCCAATAATCCGAGACGGTTTTTTTCTCCATAATTTCAATCCTTACTTATTATTAGAACTTCTTTGATCTTTCCTCTACCATCTGCTTTAGAATTTATACTTCTTTTTGCATCAACTAATTCTACTATAAAGTAATCCACATCACTTTTTGCATCATCTATTTTGTTTTTATAAAGATCTTTTATAAATTCCGTATTAGAGTTACTTAATATGACTTTTGCTCCTTTATGCACTAGTCTATCAGCAACACATTTTAATCGTTTTTGCTCTTCTCTATCAAATCCACCTTTTTGATATTGAGTGAATGATGATGTTTTACTTAAAGGATCATATGGGGGATCAAAATATACAAATGATCCTGATTTAGCACCTTTAACAGCTTCTTCAAAGTCTAGAGAAGTAAAATGGATGTTTTTTTCATTAAAGTATTTGCTTATATCTCTTAATAAGTTCTCGTCACATATTTTAGGATTAGTGTATGTTCCATAAGGAACGTTAAATTGGCCCTTAAGATTAACTCTATATAATCCATTAAATCCCACTTTATTCATATAGATGAATCTAGCTGCTTTGGTTGTGTTAGATCTTCTTGAATAACCAGGTTGTCTATCCCAAATTCTTACTGAATAAAAATATTCAGCTGTATTATTCTTTTCGTGAATATTTAATTTATCTATTAAATTATCTATATCATTTCTAATAACTTTATATGTATTTATTAATTCTTCATTCATGTCATTAATATTTGCATTATTTGGAAGCATATGAAAAAACAAAGCTCCTGCACCAACGAAAGGTTCAAAATAGTTTTCTGAACTCTTAGGTAAGTACTTTTCCATTTGTGGTATTAGCTGTCTTTTCCCTCCAACCCATTTTATAAATGGTTTTATATGTGTATTCAAATGCTGTCACTCCTATTTATACTTTTTTTACCAACTATGACTTCTACAGGTTTTACAATAACTTTGAATTCCTTTTGGATTATGTTTTGTAATTCTTTTATCCGAGAATCCAAACTCAGACTCGTCATAAAAAACATGTATTTTCCCATTTTTAACAGAACACTTCGGACAAGATTTTTGTCCCTGATCATTGTAGACTGAAATATTCAGTTTCTTTTTACAATTTAAACAATACATTTATCTTTTCCTTCCCTTACAAATTACTGCTTCAAACTTATAATTTATAACAAATGCTTCTTTAGTCTAAATTCTATCAATAAGATTCTCAAATCTTATATTTAAAATAAAGTAAGACAAATAACATTTGTGACAATTATACTATTTTTATTCTACCATAATACGCTTTAGGTGAATCAATATAATCCTACATTTAATATAGACTTTTTTCTAAAATTTAATTCTCATGTTCTCAGTCATGCCTCTTCAATTTCTATTTGCTCGATAATTTCATCAACAGTTGCGTTGCTCTGAGCAAATAATTCGTTTCTTTCAATAGCTTGGTACATGAGTCTCTCTTTTTCTTTCAAAGCAAGGTAAATCTTTTCATCTATAGAAGGAACATCATACTTGTTAAATAAAATATAATAATTCGTTTTTTGATTAGCATCAATGCCTAATCTATGTATTCTATCTCTAGATTGGAGATACTGCGATAAATTAAAATTTAATTCAACATAAATTGCATCATGACATGCCTTATGTAATGATACAGATTCTGCTAAAGTACTTGCATTTGCAATAAGAATCTTTAATGTTCCGCTATTAAATTCATCTATTATACGATTTCTTTCATCATTTGATGTAATACCATATATAAACTCACTTTTTAAATTTTTGCTATCAAATACAGTTTTTAATTCGTGAATAGTTTTCTTAAATACCGCCCAGATAATAACACTTCTATTATTTTCTAATAGAGATTCTGCTATCTCAACGGTTTTAAGTATTTTTGAACTAAATATAGCTTTATTAGTTGTTAGCTGCAGATTAATATTGCTTTCATCTGAATTTTCAACACCATTATAAAAATCTGATTCATCTTGAATATCGGAATCTAAAGCTCTGGATCCTATTGATCCTAGTAGCATCATTTTAACAATTTTTGAAAGAGATTTATACGATTTACCAAAATAAATATCATTATAAAGTTTTTTCTCATCTAATGTAGTTATAACACTAACTAGTTTATCTTTTTCTGGTGCAGGTATATCTAAATCTTTTTTTGAAACTCTTACATAAAAAGGCTTTATGATAGTATTTATATCTTTATTTTCTAGATTAGTTTTCTTATATTTTTCTTGTGAATCTTTAAGTATATCAGTTGTAAAGCCAAAATATGTTCTTGCATAACTTCCATATAATATGTCAAATAAATTATGAATATCCATATATCCGTTCGGTAGTGGAGTTCCTGTTAAAGCGACTCTATAAATTGAATTGTCAACTATATTTCTACACGCTCTAAAATATATTCCTTCTATTCTTTTAATTCGATGAATTTCATCAAATACGATCATTGTAGATGAGTCAATTAATTTAGACAACATATTACTTATATGCGGTAAAGATTCATAATTTAATAAAATAAGTTTAAACTTATAAAAATCGTTTTCTAGAATTGTAGCTTTATCGTAACTAGTGTCATCACAAGAGTCATAGACCTGAAATTTTTCATAGTCCTGATTTAAAATTTTATATTCATCTTTCCAAGACTTAAAACAATTTATTGGCCCAATGACCAATATTCTAGATAAAATAGGTTTTTTAATAAATCTTAAATAATTAAAAGCGCTTATAATTGATGCTGTTTTCCCAGAACCAGGGACAGAAAAATTCATGGTTCTTTTAAGATTAATAAGATGATACGCAGATATGACTTGAGGATCTCTTAAAGATCTTTTTAAATAATTATTTAAAGTGTTTCTTATTTGTATAAATTCTTCACTATTCGTGAAATTTTTATCGAGTATTCTTTGGCCTTCTTTTGATATTTTATTCATGTCTAGTTTCATCGAATCCAAATAATTTTCAATTCTATTAGAATAAATAAGATTAAATTTATAATTCTTTTTTTTGTTCTCTATAAATTTAATAATTTTTTCAATCTCATCAAAAGAAATACCAGTTTTAAATTCAATAACATATTCAAGATTTAATTCAATGATAGGTTTGAAAACACTTCCCCTAATACCTTCAAATAATTCTCTCAAATCTATATTCGATTTTAAAAACACTTTTTTCTCATCTAAAATATCAATCATAATTATCTTTTCATTGATTGTCTTCATAATATCTAAAATATCTAAATTAGGTAGCAATAAACTTTCCGCAAATTCTATACCATCTCTTGTGATTATTTCAGGATCATCGTTATTCCATATTCGATTAAATGAATTAATTCTATGATTAATTTTATATTTTGAATTCAAAGAATTATCCCAACTAAATGTCGTTTCAAAACTTTCATGATTATACTTTAATGCTGCTCTAGTCTCATTATTAGAGCCAGAAAAAATTATGGTGTTTTCATAATTATCTATTATAACCCCATATTTATCGTGAAATATTCCAAAAGATTTTTGTGCGATTTTAATATCCAACTTCCCGATTTTTATCAAAAAAGAAAGACTTGCTATATTTTCATCAGTTAACATCTTAGAATCAATATTCACTTTTTTATCTTCTTTATTTTTATATCCTTCAAGTATTTTTTTAGCTATATCTTTACTTTTAAGTTCAGAAGAAATTATCAATTGCATACTACCGTTGTTCAATAGCAGTTGTTTAATTCCTTTAGATATATATGCAAAAAGTTTGTCATCAAAATAAGCAGACGCTCTCATATATTTTTTTGCAACTGACATCGTGCTTGTATAAAACTCTAATACATCTTTTTCAGAATCATATACAGGTTTTAAATCTAAATCTTTTAAACTGGTCATGACTTATCTAATACTTTTTTAAGTTCATCATTTTTTTCACCTACTAAATCTAACAATTTAATAATTTGCATTATTTTTTCTTCATGATTAGCATTAACAAATGGTGTTAAATTGATGCTTTCAAGAGATTTTAAAACATCTTTTAAAATTTGAATCGGTTCTTCTGAATTTAATTTTAGTTTAATTTTTCTAATTGTTTTATCAAATAAAGAACGTAACTGCTCCGAAACAATTGAGGTCTTTAAATCCTTTATTCTTTCTAGTGCATCATCATCATCTTTAGGGGCTAATTCTCTTTCAAAATCGTCAATTAATTCGTCGAACTCTTCTTTAAAAATTTGATACTCTTGTGGATCCTTAAAAATCAGTTTTATCATTTTATCTCTAAGCGTTTGTGTTGGTAATTCAAATTTAACACCTGCTAAATATGTAAAATATATCATTTTTCTTTCTTCTATTTCAGTTGCAGAATAAATATTTTTATGTTTGGTTATATAATTATTTAATGGTTCTAAAGTGAAATATATTTTTAAGTCTTCAGCAACACCGTAATCATCTGGTGCTTTAATAAAAACTAAAAAGTTTTTCACAAGTTTAACAGTACCTATCATTTTATTTATATTACTTCTAGATTCATTAAGTATATCTGCCATTTCAGGTATACTAATGTCATCATTACTAATATCATTATAAATGCTTAAAGCTTTATTAAGTGCTTTATAACCAACTTTTTCTTCTTGTCCAAACTGTATTGTTAATTCGAATTTTCTCAAATCTTTTTCTGATATACCAGAATTGCTATCTACGTTTAATATACAAGCCTTAAAGTACTTGTAATCATCTATTTCTGGATTATCCCTATTAAGTTTTCTCAAACAAGTAAATCTTCTGTTCCCATCAATAACTGTTCCATCAATTAAGACAACACCGTTTTCCAACTGTCCATAGTCATTTATGCTTTGTTTTGTAATAGCATTTTTACCTTCATCCGAATTCCAAATTAAATTTTCAATTTCATCATTATATTCTTCTATTTCAAGATCATCAAGATTAAGATCATCTTGCTTCTTAAGTTTAAAAATTTCAGAAAAAATTCTGCCGTTTTTTTGGTTATATTTCAGTAACTCAATAGGTATTTTAAAAACTGGTAAAGTTTTAACAATTTTACCTATCACTATTTTTTTAGTTTCAATTGTCGTTATCACACCAAGTTCAGAGAGATCATTTATACTCTCATCAAAAATTTTAATTCGTTCCATTTAAATATTCCTCCAATTGTTTATCAAAAGTTTTTTTATCTACATAAAAACTACCTTGTGTATCTTGATATACACCATATTCATCAATAAGTTCTCGTAGTATATAACTATTAAAATTTGAAATCCCATATTTTTTTTTCAAAGAAGCTTCTAAATCTAATCGATCAATTTGATTGGCATTTTTGATTTCACTATACACAATGTCTGTTTTTGTTAGACTACCTTTTTTCATCGCTGTACCGTCACCAAGATATGAATATATATTTGTGGAACTCTTAATAATATTTTCTAATAATTGAATATCTTGATTCCTAATGTCCAATTCCGGAAAATTATCAAATACTTCTTTATATTTATCATCATTTAATATATCTATTCCCGTAAATATTTTATCTTCAGGGATTTGTACGATAATTTCATCCCTAAAATGTTGTATGTTTAAAACACCAAATATTTTAGTCATGTTATAATATGAAAAACCTCGACTTTTTATAATATAACATTTTTGAATCATTTTTCTAAACATATATGAATTAATAGCTATTTTACTTTCAATCATACTCTCATCAATAACTTTAGGCATAGCTTTCAACCAAGTAATGAATGCCTCTTCAAAACTTGAATAATTCACTTCAACCAATAGAGTTTTTTCTCGTCTAAGATTCATAGCTTTTAAGTTTTGAACATGGAACATTATATCTAAATAATCATTTTTTAAATTCGATTTTAACCTTTTTCTTAATAAATCTATTTGACTAAAATAGCCATCAAATTCTATCTTTATTAAATTTACTACATTTTCTTCTAGTCTTTCATGAATAACTTCTAAAATTTCACCATTGTTGTATTTGTTTAAACGATCATTCACTATTTTTCTAAGAATATCTTTATCCACACAAGTTTCTACAAATAAAGACTCTACTAATTTTACTTTTGAGATAGGTTCAAATTCTTCAAATTTTTGGATAATATAATCGATTAATTTCAAATCATTTAATTCAATTAAGTCATTATTCCCGAAAATCAGTTTGCTATAATATTTTTCTTTAAAGAAATGTTTCATCACAACAAACAATTCCTTAAAATTTTGAATCTCGTATTTTTTCATAATAACTTTATTACTATTAAATAATTTCTTTGATGTTTGTGGATATTCAAAAAGATTAAGTGCTGTATCCAAAAAATTTAAAAAGCTACTATCAAGTTTTTCTTCATTTACCACTAACAATTCATCATCAGATACCATAAATATTCCGTTTATTTTGGAACATTCTTTAAAAAATTCAATTTTACTTATTGCTTTTAATTTTAAATTCACATTTAGTTTCTTTAAAAAGAATAAAAACTTATCGTAAATTAAGTCATTAATTCTTATTAGGTTTTCACTTTTAACAAATTCTTCTATTAAAACACTTACATCATCATCTATTATCTTATTATTAAATACAATTTTACCCTCACTAGACAGTAATTTCTTGCTTAAATCACTTGCTAACAATTCATGTTCTATTATATAATCAGAACATGTTTTTAAAGGTTTTAAATGATATTTAAGTTCAATATATGCTAATAAATCTTTTTGTGGAAACAAACAAGACTTTTGTTCTTTATTGAATTGAAACATATTTAATAGTCGCTCATACTTTTTTTCATTTCTGCAGATCATAAGTGTCGCTGAAATATCATTAAATCTCATTTTTTCATATATATATATCTTTCTTCCATGAATTTTGTTATCAATAATTTTATTCATGAATATTTCATCATCATCACTAATTTGCTCAAATATTTCATTAAATCTAGGTAAATACATCAAAATTCCCTCTGATGTAACCATAATCAATTTTTTAGCTTCCAATCTATTGATAGACAATAAAAGATCTTCAGATAATTCAAGTTTTACTTCTTTGTATAAATATTGTTGAATAGATATAAGATTAACTGGTTGGTTTTTATAAATATAGTACAATATATCTTTGTCTATGTCACTAATCATCTCAGTAGATAACTGTTGAATTTCAAAATAATTAGTTTTTACTCTTAAAAAATATGTGATTTTTTCAAATATATCTTTCGTAAGTTCAAGTTCTTTCTCAATTATAAAGTAATTATGCGTAATATCTTGAATTTTAGGAAATCTTTCTTTGATTTTGTCTATTATTAATTCATGGATTCCAAATATCATTAAAGCCTTAATTGTTAAATATCGATTTTTTTTAGCTTTTAATACATCCGCATAAACTTGACTGCTATCTGGTGAATAGTTTAAACATCTTTTGATACTATCTTCTAGTTTATGATTTTCATTTAGGCATCTATATAAGCTTAAAACCTTATTATATGGATAATTTGCTTCAAGTAAATTGAACAAGAAAAGTTTTTTATCTGTAATAATGATCATTTTGTTTACCAATGTAACTACCCCCTATAAACGTGTTACTTCTTAATTAAAATTATAACATATAAGTGCTTTTTTATATAATTTCATATATATTTCACTTAATCTATATATCTAAAAAGATTTTTTTATAAATAAATTATAGAGTCAAATAATTCTAATAAAGATATTTATCGAGATGAATACTTGATTCTTATCGATTAACACACCAATATTTTACTAAATACGTGACTTTGATCTGAATACATTATATATTATCTGTACTGAGTTAATATATATACATGCTATCTATTATTTATTTCTATTGCTGTAGTCTTTATTTATCTTATTTTTCCATTCTCCGCTTATTTTTTTACTTGTTCTAAATTCACATAGCGCATCGCTTATAACTTCGTAATTAAGATTAGTTCCTTTACTATCTGCATGATAATTTGCCACTCTATCTTCATTAATCCCAAATCTTGAAGCAACTCCCATTGCATCAATGTTTGCTCCTAAAAAGATAAACTCCCACCCATATTTTTCTTTTTGTCTATCTACCATCATTTTTAAAGTTTCATAAGTGTATTGTCGACTTGCGTTTTCCATACCATCTGTTGTAATTACAAAAATAACCTTTTCTGCTCTTAACTCTTTTGGTGTATATTTTTGAATATTACCAATCTTGTTAATGCTTCTACCTATCGCATCAATTAATGCAGTTGATCCACTTACATAGTAATCTTTTTCATTTAAAGGCTCTATGTCTTTACTATCCACTCTATTATGCAAAACTTTAAATTCATGATTAAACAACACTGTCGATATGATCGCTTGACCGTCTATCTTCTTTTGTTTTTCAATCATACTATTAAAACCACCAATTGTATCTGACTCTAGACCTGACATAGATCCACTACGATCTAAAATAAATACCATTTCAATTAAATCTTTTTTCATTTCATATTACCTCTTTTCTTTTTTATACCTATAGCATATCAGTTATTAAAAAGAAAATGGTCGTTTGAAAAGCGACATTTAATTTAAGATTATTTTATCCAAGAGTTTTTTGGTCAAATTTAAACAATACTTGATTGATCTCATATACATCATAATTTTCATTCTCAATAAAAAATTGAATAATCAAATCAAATTTATGGCTTGGTGATAATGCATAACCAGCTCTACTTAGTAAATCTTTTGTTTCATCTAGATTAAGTTCTAGTGCAATTGAAAAAGATATCGCGGTAATTTTGCTAGGTTGATAATCAAAGTTACTTTTAATTTTAGAAAATAGTCTTCTATCTATGTTTGCTTTTTTGTATAGTTCTATATCTGTCATACCTTTTTGATCTGTTAATCTAAATAATGATTCTACAAAAGTCTCATCGATTTCATCAATGACATCTACAATGCTTCTAGACTTATTAGTGCGTATATCAAAAGAATCAACTAGCATATCATGAACAAAATTGTTATCCATTTCATATGCCATAAAACTTGAATCATCTATATAATGATCCAAGATGTAATTATCAACTTGTTCAGTTAAGTTCTTTGATAGTTCATATGATACGTCATCATAGACAACTAGATAAACCATCATTTCATGTTCAAACAAAAAAGATTTGATGGTTTCAGTTGCTATTTTCAATGCTTTATCTTTTGGATACCCAAATGTGCCAGATGATATCAAAGGAAATGCAATCGATATAAGATTATTGCTTAATGCTAAATTTAAAGATGATAAATAGCAACTTCTTAAATCTTCATACTCGCCTTTAGTCCCATCAATCCATAGGGGCCCTACAGTATGAATGACATGTTTAGCTTTTAAATTGAATCCTTTTGTGAGTTTTGATTCTCCAACATTGATTTTTCCTATTTTTTTGCGTGCTTCAAAAAGAGCTTCACCTGAAGTCTTATGAATTGCTAAATCAACACCAGTTCCAATTGCTACATCAGTATTTGCCGAGTTTACAATAGCATCGACCTTCATCAGACTTATATCTTTTCTTATGATTTGAAAAGGCATAATATCCTCCTTTTTATGTATCAAGTATAAATTATAATTTTGTATTTCAAAATATAAAATTTATATTTTTTTCAAAGATATTTATTCTAAATCTCTATATCCTCTAAAATTTCTTTAACTCTAGTATAAAAAATAAATTGTTGAATAGGTATATCATAATATTCCATCAATTTTTTTATAGAATATATCACGCCTCCAGATGAAAATCCTCCAACAAGATAAAGATCTTCTCTAAATTTATGTAGGGTCCTGTTACCAGCATTATTAGTGTTATTTGCTATTTTATCTAAAGTTCCATCCTTCCAAGGATTAAATAAATCTTTGGCTATATCATCCATTATTTTAGAATCCATGCTATCTAAAATATCAATAATATTTATCAGCATATTTTTATATGTGTCTTGTTTGTATTCATGATCCATGTTAATAAATTTAAATGAGTATAGTGGTTGCCCTTTATAGTCTTCGTATTCATCTTCCAATGTATGTTCTATAACATTTTCAAATCGAATGTCTTTCGAATTATGTTTTGGTGCTTTGAATAAAGAATTAATAATTGATGATAGTCTAATCGCTCTTTCTTCTATTTCGTTCTTGCTCCATTGGTTTTTATCTAAAACATCACTATTTAATCTATTTGCTTTAGAATGCTCTTTTAATACTACTTTTTTATCATCAAATGATTTATTTCCCATATTAGAGTTATAACCCGTTAGCGAAAGATTACCTAAAGTATGTAGATAAGTATCATGGATAACATTGTAATTATCTCCTAACATTTTAATCCACGAATTTTCTAATGTTTGTGGCATAATGTGCTCAACAGTTAAATTATCTGTCAGTAATATCTCTTTAGTTGTGTTTTCAACACTTGCAAGTAAAAATTTAACAAGTTTTCTTTGTTTATATAGTTCTGTTGATTTTAAATTTTTCAAAAATTGATTTTCGTTTGGAACTTCATCTTTTGTTTTTAATTCTTTCATGTAATAAGCAATTGAATCATAATATCTTTGTTTGTTTTGTTCGATTTTAAAAATACGGTTATATAAATTTAAATATAATCCACGAAGGGAATTTGATGAAGACCCGCAAACAAGACGTTTGATATGATAATTCAAGAAAAACTGTAATACCTTTACAACTTCATCTTCATTAATGATATGATTATCAAAGTCTTTAAACACTTGAATGAAGAAAGGATACATTGTGGTTTGTTCAATATATCTATATTGACTAAGTAGTTCTTTTATTTGTTCTGAATATCTATCTGATTTACTAGTTAAAGCATGATAAATAATCGCTATATCATTTAATTCAATAAGAATACTTTCTCTAGAATAATTATTTTCTCTAAATAATTCTGTAAAAAGATTATAAATTTCGGAATTATTAACTTTTCTTTGTAATTTATACAGCAAAAAATTAAACATAAAATCTTCAAGGTTTTCTCCTCCTAAAAGATTATATAAGGGTTTCCAATAATTTTTATACAAATAGTCTTGTTGTTTAACACTCATGAGCAAAAAATTTCTAATTAAATCCGCTTTTGATAATTCTAGTCCTGTCGAATTTATTGACTCAAATATTTCTTGTGGATCATCTACACCTTTATTTAATGATAATTCTATAATAGTTAACTTGTGTAATGCTTGAAAAAATCTAAGCATATCTTCTTGACTAGAAATTCTGTTTGATAACTTGCTCTTTATAATTGAATAATTCTTATAAAATCCTAATGATGAATTCAAATCTTCAATTTTTCCCAACATCAACAATTCAAATTCTTTTTGATCTTCTTCTGTAGGTATAAGTTTATTAATTTGTTTAAGCTCATTTGTATCGGTAAACAGGTATTTGTCATTAATTTGTTGTTTTAACTGAGCAAATCCTTTTTCATTAGCCATCATTTCCAAAGCTTTAAGAATAATAATCATGGTTGTAACACGTTGTTGTCCATCGATGAGTAAAGATATTTTCCTACTAATCAAATCCGTTTCATTCAAGTAAACAATAGTACCAGTAAAATGTTCTTTTTCTTTGCCCATAATTGCGAAGATATCTTCGATAAGTTGGTTACAATGTTTAGCTTGCCAATCATAAGTTCTCTGATATACTGGAACTTTATATTGTTGAAAATGTGCTCCTATAAGGCTCATCATATATGTTTTAGATGCTTGCATAATACACTCCTAATTTTATTTAATTTTTTTATCTTTGATCTAATTTTACTAAACCTTTTTGTTCTCTGAAGATACTAAAAATCTTATTTTTTCATAGATTTTGTTTAACCTTAAAACTATTAAATACTTATTATTAACTCATATAATATCAATTTTTGAAAACTCAATTGTATAAGTATCATCTTTGCATATTAATTGGTATAAATCTATCTTGTATTTCTTAGCATAGTTTTTAAATATTAAAATATCAGGATTAGATAATCTATGTCCTAAAAATATTTTTTTAATAGACTTTGTTGCAAAATTATTATCAGAATCTAGTTTGATAATACGCCACTCTCTTTCATTAATAAATTCAATATGCTTTGTTGTTAAAGTTTTAAGAATTTCTTCTTCTAAAAGTTTTTCTCCTTTTGCTTGATCATCTATAAAAGTCAATATGCTTTCTCTTTGTATAATTGGACGATTGACAGAATATGATATTTTATATAAGTCTCCTTTTACTTCCTTTTTCAAAATTTTATAATCATATTCTAAACATACACCTTTAAAATTGTTAGCATATAACGCCCACATATAATTTGATGTGTGGATTTCTGATAAGCAGCCTATTTTAAAAATAAACCCGTTAATTAATTGTTTAAGATGTTCGACTCCATCTTTATTGTCATTAATTATTTTTAATAATAGTTCATTATAATCGAATTTTTTCATTCTATCAATAACTTCAAGATCATCTGGAGTTGGTTCACTTCCAATAACTTCTGTAGATTTTAAAAGCAGCTCATCAAATAATTCGCTTTGATTAGTTCTCCCAAATTTCTCCAAAATTTTAAAATAATCGTTACTCAAGAATAAATCTATAAAATCATATCTATCTTCAGCTGTATCTGTTTTTTTATTTGAAAATGCTTTTACGTTTTTAGCTAAATCAATATATGATTTATCCCCTATTTTAGATCTTGAAGCAATTTCTCCAATGATAACTTTTTTCATCTCATCTAAATTAAAGCCAAATGAAGAATCATAAATATCATTGAAATTTTCAGGAGAACTTAAATAAATATATCCTCCTTCAAGTGATTTCTTAGCATTTTCAATACTTGTATACTTATATAATGTATTCATACACTCCTCTTTATTTATTTGAATCAAGATACTTCGAAATAACTTTTAATAAATAGTCACCAAAAATATCTATGTTTTCTTTTTTAAACCCATAAACTTTTAATAAAGTTTCTTTATTTGTCGGCTTCATCTTAGCAATATATGTAGCAACTTTGTCATCATAGACATCTGTTTCTAACATTTTATTATATTTTGCAATCTTAACCCTTTCTAATAATAGTAAATCAATTAGATTTTGATCTACTTCTAATACAACTTTGCTTTTTTTTGTTAGACTATCTTTTACAAAATTAATAATTTCATTACCAAATGTTTCAACTTTTTTTGTTCCAAATCCTTTAATTTTTGATAATGAATCTAAAGTAACTGGTTTGTTTTCAATAATTGCATCTATCATTTCATTGTTATATACAGTATATAATGGATAAAGTTTATATTTTTTACTTAACTCAATTCGAAGAGCTTTAAGCAATACAATATATTCTTCATTTTGAGGATTTTTTTGTATGGGTTTTTTTACTTTTTTCTCTATTGGAATTTTTTTAATAATTTGTAAAAATTCGATAGAAGATTCTCCATTTTTTTCGATATCGTTTTCATATCTTTCTTTTATTGATTCAATTAACTTAACTACATCATCTTGTCTTAAAATTTTTATATCCATTACTTCTGCTATTTTTTTTGCATCTGTTGTTAAGTCAGATGTTGTAATTATCCATAAATCAGTTAAATTATGTCTAGATTTTGCGCTAGCTAGTTGATTTATTGGTTCAGTTCCTACTCTATTTTTCCAATATTTAGCTTGAACCCCGATTCTACGTATACCTCCCTCAACTTGAGGTATTGTTAAAATTAAATCAGCGCCACCATCGCCTTTTCCTTTTTTTCCAATTTTTTCAACTTTTGAGCCATCCAATTTGAAGACATAATATAAAAACCATTCAAATTTATCGTAATCGTAGTATTCATTATTCATTAATTCTTCAAAACTATTTGGAAATAAAAAATCGATTTTTTCTGTTTGTCTAAGTAAATCTTTTAATAATCCCATACTGATACATGTCTATCTTTCAATATAGACAATCACCTTTCTTATTTATATATATTATTTAATATTAAATTATGCAATAACCCTTTATTTCTCTTTTTAATTTCTTCTTATATCATCTAAATACTTCAATATATTCGCATAAACCAACAATGAAATCAAACCACTTATAGATCCAATCAATAAAATTGCCCCTGTTCCATCTGGTTCTCTATCGCCAATCATTACAAGTCCCATAATAAACATAAAAGTAAAGCCTACCCAGGCAATAATTTTAATGATTAAAGGAAACATACTTTCTTTAAGTTCTGATTTACGTTGTTCCCGACTCATTTTTTCATATTCAAGATGAAGTGCATAAAGTCTATCAAGTTCTTCATCATCCATATCTTCATATTTGTAACGTCTAACAATTTTAACATTATCATTTTGTGTTACTTCTTCATAAGGATAATCTTTAATATTTGCTCCATCCTGGCAATAAATCTTTTCTAACTTCAAGCTAGCATATTTAATCCCTTTAATTTTTTGATTCAAATCTTGTTCAGTTTTGTTCATTTTTAAAATCTCCTTTATTATTTTAATTTTATATTATCTTAATTATCATATATATGAAATATAACAGGTTGACTCAATCCACCACCAGATACTTCAAGCGTATTTTCATCTAACCAAACCCAATCATATGCATCCGGATTCCCAGAAACACAATAATCAATACAGTACCAATACTTACTATCCTCTAAATAAGTAGCAAACAAAAAGTTTTCTTTTATATATAGATCATGATGTGATACTAAAAAAGACTTTTCTTCAACTAATAGAAAATCTATCGTCTGAGGTTCATCAAAACTTACCAGTGAAACGTATTTGTCATCAAGTCCAAAAAGAATACCATGAATACCCATGATAAGTATGACTACAAAACTAACTAATCCAGTTAAAAACAGATTAGTTTTAAATTCATAATATGATATTAATTTTAAGAATAATTTTAGGATAGCAGGATATATAAAGAATGCATAAATGATAAATCGATAAGATAAATATAAGATTAATGTCCATCCTGTAATCCATTGTATGATCATGATGAGTAAAAATATAGATCCGAAAATTATCAAATATAGTTTGATTATTTTATCTATAGTTTCTTTTATATGATCTGGTATATATAAAAATAAATATAAGAAAACAATAACCTCAAAAAAGTAGGCTAGGATTGCGACTATGACAATACGAGAATCACTATAATTTCCAGTTGTGATTTTAAGCGTCAAAAAAACCATAAGTGATAAAAATATTATATTTAAAACAACCAACATTTTTTTCATTAAAAAAGCCCCCAGCTGTTATCTATGATAATATTTTATCACTTAATACGCTTGAGGGCAATTATATATTCAAACTTATGTAGTTTTTAATACTGCTTTTTTTCTTTTAATCATATATTTATGAACTTCATAATATATTTTTAATACAAAATATGTAATAAATAATATTAAATACAACACTAAGTTTATTGCTTTACTATAATTTAGGATCAAATGAATAAACAATAAGATATAAACGATATAAGCTAAAGACTGTAATAACTTCCAACTACTAACCTTCATCTTTTTTCTAATGACTTGAAATGATGTAATAAATAATGGAATCATAATCACAAATGAAATAAGCCCAAACCATTCAATAGATCTTGTGCCATCAAGAAACTGGAGTATATACTTTAATGCATGCGGGCTAATCACGATAAATCCTATAATAGAATATTCTCTTCTTAATCCCATAAACTTAATTCTTAAC
Source organism: Mariniplasma anaerobium (assembly GCF_016865445.1). Taxonomy (GTDB): domain Bacteria; phylum Bacillota_I; class Bacilli_A; order Acholeplasmatales; family Acholeplasmataceae; genus Mariniplasma; species Mariniplasma anaerobium. The sequence goes on from NZ_AP024412.1 coordinate 1,671,585, forward strand.
TTATGCTTCTTAGGTAGAGCTCCAGTAATCATAACGATATAAAAGAAACTTAATCCTAAAAATCCTTGAACAAACGGCAACGCAATTGTCTTATCTTTTAGAACAAAAGCTATACCGGAAATAATAACTGCGACGATATAAATCTTTATATTGTGCTTTCTAATAAATGGACCAGCAAATAATGCTAGTAATGTTAATATTGCTAAAAATGCTACGACTATCATTTTTTATTCTCCTTGTGTGTTTAATATGTCTAAATAACTTTTTAAATATTTCATCTTTTCATCATACCCTAATTGATGATATACAGGTCTTTCTTCCATAATGGCATATCTAAGCAATAATCCAACAATCATCTGTCCAAATGATATAGGGTCCATATCAAGATGATGATGCTTTACATAAAGCGATATCTTATAAATCACTTGATTAGATATGATCTTAGGAAATGCTAAATCCTCAGGTAGTTTATGAGATAGCGTTTCTCGTATCAACATTTTGATTACATCAATTTGACTAGATATAATGGTTAATTTTTCATCTAATAATTCACTAATAAAATCTGATAAACTCAATTCTAAATGAGGTTTTAAATCTTTATCTATAGATGTACCCATCGCTTTTTTAATCGATAAAATAAATAAGTTGTCTTTAGTCTTGAAATGACGAAACAATGTCATCTCAGATACACCTGCTTTTTTCGATATATCCAATGTGGTTGCTGATGTATATCCTTTTTCAGTAAATACCTCTAAGCTGGCATCTAAAATTAAATCTCTTGTATCTCTCATATCCTCACCATCTTTCTTAATTAGAAACAAAATATCTTCTATACTTCTTTATAAATGTTAGTGACCACTATCATATGATACAACAAAATCTTTCGAATGTAAAGAAAAAATATACAAATAATTAAATTTGTATATTTTATCTGTTAAAGTTATTTAATTTTATGATCATATGTTACGTGCTTTTCAAGACCTAATTCTAAGTTAAATTGTTTATTACTATATACATAATAAAGAATCCATAAAGTTATAGTTTTAATAACAAATACTACAAATTGAGCAATATAGACTTCTTTAAGGCTCTCTTTCCATATTGTGCTAATAATAAATGGATGAAAGATAATAAGCATCGCTACATATATAAATGTAAATTTATAATAGATAATTCTATATTTATACAAATTAAATGCTACAAATGCTACAAATCCAATAAACACAACTGAAAAGCCTAAATTAATATATGATATACTACTTGCTAAAGATTGAATCTCTTCTCCAGAATCCATATTTCTAGTGATGATCGGTAATAAAATATTTGTAAATGCTCCAGCAATACTTACTGTAAAAGATAAGATTGCATTCGCTAAAACCATTTTCATCACAATCTTATGTCCGGTAAGACTTTTAACATATGTATAAATAATAAGCATCAAAATAAGTCTTATAATCGCAAAATCAATACTTAAATATTCTATCAATGCTTTAAAAAATGACCACAGATATAAAGATTGTGCTGTTTGAAAATTTCCTACTAATAAATTATATCTCATATTTACATATGATGATGCTATTTGAAAAATAGCAATAATACCAAAAAATAAGACAGCATTTTTAGTTAAATACCTTGGCGCATTCTTTTCAGTAAGCCTTGTCTCATCATAATGATTCTTCTCATAAGCCGCAAATATCACATACTCAATAGACAACATTACAAATGATACACCTATTAATAAAGCTAATATTTGTATATCAATAACTAGTATCATAAATAAATAGTCAACTAATAGAATAGATCCTAAAATTAAAATAAACATGATCAACAACTTACCAATATTTTGTAATACTAATTTATAATACGCAGAACTATCTTCTTCTATCATTTTATAATTTGCATATAGTTTTTTTCTTTTTAATAAAACAATTAAAACAACAAATCCTATTAAAATCAATGTATTGGTAATATAGCCAAACGCAATCATATCAAAAGGTGTAATTGAAACCGCAAAATAATGTATCCAAAATCCACCAATAAGTAATACAGCATATCCTAATTTATAAATACGACCAACACTTTGTTCTAAGCGCTCATCATATTGATTACTATGCTTCATCACAAAAGTAGTCGATATAACAATGCCTGAGACTAATAAAACAAATATATCTACTAAATAGAGTTGATATATAAATCCATAAACTAGAAACTTAGTTCCACTAAATAATAAAGTAGTTATAAAAACTAAAACTAATATATATCCTTTAATTTTATTGAGTTCACTAGCTATTCGCTCATCATTCATGTGCATCCTCCCAGAATAAATCATTTAATGTTGTGTTTAAAGCTTTTGCTATAGCGACACACAATTTTAAAGATGGATTATACTTATCTTTTTCGATTAAAATAATCGTTTGTCTTGAGACTCCAACAATCTTTGCAAGATCTTCTTGAGATAATCCTAATAAAGCTCTCATAGATTTCATCTTAAGATTCATATATCCACCACCTTTTCTTAACATTATATATTATACATTACATAATGTAAAGTATATATTACATTTTTGTATAAAAAAATATTTCTGCTTCATTAATGTTTTGCTATATTCATTTTTTAAATAAAGGTGATATAATATAGGAACATATGAAAAAGTAAGAGGTGACACCATATGAAAAAAGAACGTAACATTATATTATTAGTTATAGGCATTTCTGGAACTGTAGTCTTTCTCATCACATTAACGATGTTATTTTTTGGTGATGAACTAGAACTACTCTTTAATGTCATTGGTATTAGAGTAGCGGCAGTATTTGTAGCTTTTGCGGCATTTTTATCTAGCATGCTATTTAGTTTACTTATCCTACTTCACAACAAGACAACAGTCAAAATAAACGATGACACCAATAAACGTGCTGAACTCTTTAGAGAACTTCAATTTGCATCTTCTAATTATTCTATTATTGATTTTATGGATAGAATGCTAATCTATGAAGAATCTAGTCGTTATGTTGATCGTGTGATCAATAAAAAGAACTTAATCTTTCATATGATTGAGTCAGGTGTTCATACACATGATATATTTACTAAACGAGATGACTATTTATTCTTCTCTATTAAAATTCCTTTTAAAATCATTGAAGGTAAAATTGTATCTTCGATAACCTTTGATAAACTAAGATTTGAGCGAGACGGTGTAAACTTTGAATTTATGCCACCAGAAAATGAAACTGAAAGTCGTGCATATATCTTATACAATGAACAAACAAAAAGAAATAATGTCATTATCAATCTAGTCATGAAAAAAGATAGCTCATTTTACAAAAAAGATAAGATTAACATCTTCTCTAAAATTAAAATCTATATGAATGTAACAAGCTTATTAGGTGTTAAGGTTGAGGGTAATAGTGAATTATATTTTACAAACCCAGAACAAATAGAGGGCGATGGATCGAATACATATCACATCAACTCATCTAACTTTATTTTGACTGATATGCCAAAGATTATCAATAGATAAAACAAAACCGACATTGAATGTCGGTTTTACTTTTTTATCTATTTAATAAATACAAATATGATCCCATCATTACCAAAATCTGAATCGTTTTTTAAAATGGACTCATATTTACTTTTAGTTTCATAAAACGGCGAGGTATCACTTAATAACTGATTTTTCACTTCTCCTGGACAATACCCTTTAATCAATCCTTGTTTTTTCATGTTTCTTAAAGATTTTAAAGCAGCATGCTTAGAGCTTGATGTTCCTCCAGTTGATCCATAACCAGTTAATATTTTAAAAGCTGATTTTTCACTTTTAACAATATCCCTTAATTCTTTACCTATCTCTGATATAAATATCTCACCATGAAATTGTCTATATGTTTTCATATCATTTCCCTACCTTATTTAAATATCTATAACCAAACTAAAGTTAAATAATAATTTCCAATATGAAGCAGAATTGCTGCATCATCCCAACCCTCAGATCCAACAGGAGCCCAAGAAGCTGCATATATTTCTATATATAAACTATTTTCTATGTCATAATCATCTAATAGATCATCAACTGTATCATATCCACTTCCTCTATTTAATGAAGATACATAATCATTTAAGATAACTTGTTGATCAGTAAGTGGTCCCGAAACTTCCAACAACTCATAATCACCATATTCATTAATTACATATTCTTGGATTGCATCTTCTGCATTTGTATATAATTCATAGCTTTGATATAACTTGTATACATCATTTTTGACTGAGATGATAAATAAAATATTTTTACCACTTTCAGTGACAGCGATATGAGCAATCAGTTCATCCAATCGTATGTCTTGTGCAACACTACTTAGTGTATCACCTAATACATTCTGTGCAAAAGTAGTTCCAACACTTAAAGAGTCTAAAACTTCAAAATCCAAATCAAGTGATGCATTAATTAAATCATCTGCATTATCCCATGAATCTTGTATCACTCCATCTTTAATATATACTTTACCAGCTAAAGCTTCTATCAATGCATTAAATCCCCATGTCTCTTGAACGAGTTGACCATCTATATCATGATAACTAACTGGAATAACTGCTGAAGTTGTATCAAAACCCCAATTTAGTGTAAATCCAGTACGATTATCATCATAAAAAATTTCAAAGTAATTGATAGAGTCTATGATGTTTGGGCTAATGCCCCCAAGACCTAAATCAGTATTAGCAATCATCATATAAAAATAATAACTAGATGGAAAAGCAATGTCTATAACATTAAAAACAACTTTAACATAATTTGTGTCATCAACTAATAATGCTTCATATTGATTAACTAAGTTTGTTACCATAGTTTGTATATTTGTATTCCCACCTGATTGATATGTAAAAACCAATTCAATTTCAGTATAATGATCAACAGTCCCTGCTTCATAATATCCATCCAAAATAGCTTGGTCAACTGCTTGTTTAAAATATGCTAATGCTTCATCTGGAAAATATCCATATGAGCTACCACCAAAATCTTCAACGATTGCGGCACCTGCGGCACCACTTCTAACAGAATACCCTGATTGAGCATCTAAAAAGTAAGTTGAAGGAACTAATGTAAATGCTGGTAAGTAAATACCTACATCATTAACAGCTGCTTCATATCTATCAAATCCATACATTAATGCTTGTCGCATAGATTGATACATTAAAATAGGTTCTGGAACATAGTTATTAGATATCCAAACATTTGGATGATCTAAAATATATTGATCTCTTGCTTCTTCTGTACCAAATCCATTAATCATTATAGACCATACAGTATCATCAGGTGCTATCTTTGTTCTTGCATCATCTACGTAATCGTATAAGTCTGAATTAGGTATAGCTGTATAATCTAATCTACCCGCAATAAATTCATCAAAGATTTCATCTAAATTATCAAAATATGTAAATTGATATCCAGTATAGTGATACATACTAGCATCTGGATGTAATTCATTTTTCTTAAATGTAATACTTTCTTCTATTGTCCATTGATCAAGATAATAAACACCACTTGACGCAACATCTACTGAAGTCTCTCCATAAGTGCCACCACTATCTGGATCTCCAAGCTCTTCAAATAATTGTTGATTGATTGGTGCCATGATATTATTGGCAAATTGATAGTACACATCAAACGCTTCTTTATCTTGTTCATATTCTAATTCAATTGTATAATCATCTATTAACTTTATACCAACAAATTCCCATGGAACTAATCCATCAAGATAAGCTTCGATATTTTTTATACCAGAAGATATAAAATCTGATCCCCCTGATATTGCTCTAAACCATTCATGATCTAGTGCATACTTAAAAGTCCACATATAATCATTAGCATCTAATTTCTCATAATCAGATCCTAGATTTGATGTATCAGTATTTGGATTAAACTTCCACTCAAGATCGTCTCTTAAAACGATTGCCCACTGTTTAGCATATGTAGTTCCATCAATAACACTACCACTAATTGGTTGTGGTAAAGACTGAGCTAATTCTGGAAGAATTTCATAGCCTTTTTTAGATGAATCAAAAAAGAAATTATATAATGCCCCATTAAATAAATCATTAAATTCAGATGTATCTGAATCATCGGATTCCCAAGGATTTAAAGTTACAGGATCAAAACTATAAGCAGATCTCCATGTATATTCACTTGTATTACCATAAGTAGATCCATCCATTAATACATTTGAATCATCTAAATTTAATTGTGAAAATTCATCGCCATATCCCAAGACACCATTATATTCATCACTAAACAATTGAACTCTTTCGCTATACATCATCATATGTGAATATGTATAAAGCGGAACCCCACCATAAACATTATCAAGCAAGTAACGTTCAGCAGCAGCAAACAAAATATCCTTATTTACCCCATCTAAATTAGATAAATCAACACCATTTTGATACTGAGCAAGTGGATAGTCTTCTATAATTTCATAACTTACTATAATATATCTAGTCACACTAGTTGTATTGCCAACACTATCTTTAACTTCATAAACAACAGTATAATTTCCTACTTCTTCATTATTGACATCATTTGTTTTTATGATAATACTTGATGTTAAATCCCCATCTTCTTCATCAATTGCGGTGACTCCATGAAGTGGATCAAATGCATCAAATACGAGAATCGTTAAGTCATCAGCACCCATGATTGATGGAACTTGATCAAATATTAAAGGATCATTTTTACAAGCGACAACTGTTAAACTTGTAAATAACACTATGAAAATAATCAATATTTTTTTATGTAATTTTATTTTTTTCACACCACTATTCATAGCCACTCTCCCGTATGTTATTTTATTTATTATACCACAATAAAGCCACTTTTTTTCAATATTATAATAATTATAATAGATTTATTAAAGAAAAAGCAATCCCCAAAAGGATTGCTTTTAGTGGGAAATTTCTTTCCCTGAGAAAAATGAATATCATCATTGTCAATATAAATTTTAATTGATTAAGTCTTCTTAATATATTTTCTAGTATCAAGTGCAACAGCTGCTACAATAATGACACCTTTAATAATATATTGATAATAAGCATCGATACCTAGATAAACCATTCCGTATGTAATAATCGTAAACATTAATACACCAGCAATAGCACCACTAATCTTACCAATACCACCACTAAATGAAATACCACCAACAACACAGGCTGCAATCGCATCAAGTTCATAGTTAAGACCAAATGCGGTATTTGCACTACCTACACGTGCGGCTTCTAAATAACCACCAATACCATATAAGACACCAGCTAATAAATAAACCATTACTGTAGTTTTCATAACACTAACACCTGATATTTTAGCAGCTTCTGGATTTCCACCAACAGCATACATATTCTTACCAAATGTAGTCTTATTCCAAACAAACCACATCACAACAGCAACTAGTATTGAGTAAATAATCAATTTTGGAATTTCCATCCCGAAAATCTCTAAATTACTAACAAAGGAACTGTATGTAGGATCAAGTGATCCAATGGGTTGAGGTCCTGCAGCAGACGTATTAAAGTATAATAACATAATACCGTATATTGCAACACTTCCACCTAATGTAGCTAAGAATGGATGTACTTTAAATTTCGCAACTACATAACCATTAATACCACTGAAAAATGAACTGACTACAATAGCAACTAATAAAACTAGGATATAGAAGAACCATTGGAAACCAGCAACTTCACCTAATGCATTTGTACGCCAAACCCAATCAGGTAATGTTTCATAAAATCTAGCACCGTAACTAAACGATTGTAAGAAAGATGCTGTAATAATTGCAGAAAACCCAACATTCTTACCTAACGAAAGGTCGGTACCTTGTAAAATGATAATGCCCCCAACACCTAATGCTAAGATTAATCTTACACTTGATTGTGTTAGGATATTTTTAAATACACCAATACTTAGAAATGTATAGTCACTAATAATAATAAATATTATCATTGACCCAATAATGATATAAATCGCATTATTGATTAATACTTCTTTAATATTCTTTAGTTCTCCTTTAGAATCATAAAACAAATTCTTGAACAAGTTTTTAAAGAAATTATTTACTTTATCCATTTTTATCCTCCTATAAATACTTTGTAGTCATTTTAAACAACTCTGCTTGTGAAGCTGTCTTTGTATCTAAGATTCCGGCTAATCTACCATTACTCATAACACCAATACGATCGGTGATTCCAAGTAATTCTGGCATCTCACTTGATACCATGATAATTGATTTGCCTTTACTTACTAATTCAAGCATTAACTGATAGATTTCATATTTCGCACCTACATCAATACCTCTTGTTGGTTCATCCATCAACAATATATCAGGATCGGTTAATAACCATCTACCAATAATTACTTTTTGTTGATTTCCACCACTTAAAGCTCTAATTCTTTGTTTATTTGATGCAGCTTTAATACTCATTGCTTTAAATTGCTTATCAGTATCAGCTAACATTTTTTTATTATCTAGTAAACCAATCTTATTTACATAATTATGAACATTCGCGATGGTTATATTAAAGATAATATCACCTAGAGGATAAATACCTGTTTCACGACGTTCTTCTGTAATTAAAGCAAATCTATTTTTAATTGCTTCAACTGTATTTGCGTTTTTAATTGGTACCCCATTTAAAATGAGTTCACCACTTTCTCTTGTACGGGCTCCAAAGATACTTTCTAAAAGTTCTGTACGACGAGATCCTACTAATCCACTGATACCTAATATTTCACCACGTCTTAATTCAAATGAAACGTCATGTACTTTAGGTTCATACAGTGTTGTTAAATTTTTAACCTCTAAAACAATATCTCCAACTTTATGTGCCTTATGTGGGAAACGATGTTCTAAATCTCGACCAACCATCATATTAATGATTTTGTCCATTGTTAAATCTTTTGTTGCTTTAGTTCCGATATAATTACCATCTCTTAAAATAGTAACGTAATCTGATATTTCAAAAATTTCTTCCATTTTATGAGAAATGTAAATAAGTCCAATACCTTTTTTCTTTAAGGTTCTCATAATTTCAAATAACTTATTGACTTCATTTTCTGTTAATGATGATGTTGGTTCATCCAAAACGATGATCTTAGCATCATAAGAAACAGCTTTAACGATTTCAACCATTTGTCTTTGAGAAACACTCAATTCTTCAAGAGTTTTCTTTGGATCAATTTTTACTCCAATACTCTCAAATAATTCGACCGTATCATTATACATTTTTTGTTCATCAACAAATAAACCTTTTCTAGGATATCTACCTAGCCATACATTATCTGTTACCGTTCTAGCTAAAACTTGATTTAGCTCTTGATGAACCATCGAAACTCCATTTTCTAGAGCATGTTTTGGATCAGTAAAGTTAAACTCTTCTCCATTCAAAAAAAACTTACCTTGGTCTTGTGTATATATACCAAATAAGCATTTCATTAATGTTGATTTTCCTGCTCCATTTTCACCCATTAATGCATGTATAGTTCCTGGTTTAACACTTATCTCAACATGTTTTAAAACTTTTACACCACTAAAGGCTTTACAAACATCTTTAATTTCTAATAAATATTCGCTCATTTTTATACCTCATTTGTTAAATCGGTTTTTTTTGCCGTTACTTCTTAATTATTGACATAAATAAAATTATGGAAGTACACTGATGTACTTCCATAATCAGTTATTTATTTGTTAAAGATTATTGAAAATCTGCAACGTTTGTAGCATCAACTGCAACGTAAGATACACGTACAGCTTTAGTTCCAGTAGCGCTGTCTAATACCCAGTCAGTACCTTCTAATACATCATTACCTAAAGCAGCATTAATAGCTAAGTCTAAAGTAGCTTGAGCTTGTTTAACACCATCATTAAGAACTGTACCATTCATATCGCCTGATACGATTTTAGCTAATGCTTCTTCTAATGCATCAACACCAAAAATTGGAATTGAAACTTCAGCGTTTGTCATAGCTTGGATTGCTCCAAAAGCCATACCATCATTATTAGAGATAACTAATTCGATTTGACTTCCAAATGATCCTGATAACCAAGTAGCCATTGTTTCAGCAGCTTCTGTAGTTGACCAAGTTGTTGAAGGTTGAAGAGCTAATTGATTTACAGTGATTCCAGCATCAGTAAATGCTTTAACTGATTCTAAAGTACGAGCTTCAGCATCTGGATGGCCTGGTTCACCTTTTAATAATACATAATCTAAAACGCCATCAGAATTTAAATCCCAAGAAGCGTTTGCTTGCCATGCAGCAACCATCATTTCGCCTTGGATAATTCCAGCTTCTGCACTATCAGTACCAACGTACCATACTTTATCATAAGTATCCATAGCGCCAGCAACAGTAGATTCTTTGTTGAAAAGAATTAGAGGGATATCTGCATCTTTAGCTTTTGCAATAATAGTCGCTGCAGCTGCAGGGTCTACTAAGTTAATTGCTAATACGTCAACACCTTTAGTGATGAATGTATCTACTTGATTGTTTAATGTAGCTTGAGATCCTTCTGAATCCACTACGTCTAATTCTACGCCTTTTTCAGTTGCGTATCTTTCTAATTCTGGACGAACAACGCCATTCATGAAGTTATCATTGAATGTATAGATGTTTGCACCAATTGTAACTGTGTCATCATCTGTTTGACATGCTGCCAAAGTAAATGCGAATAATAAAACTGCTACTAATGTTAAAACTTTTTTCATTTTTGTTTCCTCCTATTTTTTTTTAAGCGCTTTCATCTTATCAATATTTGTAAGCACTTACAATGTAAAATGTTACTCAAACTTTGTGAATTTTTACTTTTTACATTTAAAACATATAAATCTAACAAAAAATGAAGTCTTTATGCTAATCTTCTTCCTCATAACGCTTGTAATCTACCCAAATATATTTTCCATCTTCTATTTCAAATGATAATGTTGTTAAATCAGTATTATTTAATATAGCTTGCGTAAGTTCAATTAAAATTAAACTCATTGTCTGTGAATCATTAATGACAGTACCATATAGATATCCACTTTCTAAATAAGGAGTCGCATCTGCAATACCATCAATTCCAATAACTGGGATCCATGTGTCAATATCGTGATCTATCCGATCATTTTCATCTATATCTATAAATAACTCATTTTCAACCATTGCGTCAATTGCTCCAAGAGCCATTGCATCATTATTAGAAATCACTAATTCTATTTCTACTTCTAAATCAAGCAATAGTTTATTCATGCCATCATAAGCTTTATCTCTTTGCCAATCACAAATTTCTATAGATAATATTTCAAGTTCATATCCATATCTTTCAAGTTCATCAACAATAACTTCAGTTCTAATTTCGGCATCTTGATGTCCTTGTTCACCTTTGAAAATCACTAATTGAATAACACCGTCACCATTTTTATCTTGATCGCTTAAGTTATATGGATTTCCAAAAAGTTCTATAACCATCTCTGATTGAATGATTGCACTGTTTTCAGCAGGCGCACCTAAATAATACAATTGATCCCAACTGTTCATATCTTTTTTTATCGGCTCACGGTTGATAAAAATTAATGGGATATCACGTTTTTGAGCTTCATCTATAATCGTATATGCTCCTAATCTATCCACTGGGTTAATAATTAAGAGTTGTGGTTGATCGTCTAATAAACTTTCAATGATTTCATTTTGAATCAATTGAGAGTTTTGAGAATCATATGCTTTGATATCTACATTGCCAATTGCGTCTTCTAAAATGTAGTTTTTAAATTCTAAAATATAAGGGTCAGTCTCATCATATAAGATAAGTGGTATCGTATTATTTACAGATTGGCATCCAGACATAACAAATAGTGAAACACTTACTAATACAAAAATTATAATTTTCTTCATTATTATATTGCCCTTTCTTTTGGAATGCTTAATCTAAAAATAGTTTTTTCATCAAGTTCGCTCTCTATAATAAAATCAAAAGTTTCACCATAGTAAATTTTCAAGCGTTGATATACGTTTCTTAATCCGATGCTCTTACTTAATTGTCCGAATTTAATACTTTGATATAACTCATCTATTGTTTCATCTGGAATTCCATATCCATCATCTTCGACTTCTAAAATAAGTCTATCATCTTTAGTAAATGCACGTATCGTAATCATCCCTGAATTGTATTCAGTATTAATGCCATGATATATCGCATTTTCTATTAATGGTTGAAGACTAAGTTTGACGACTTTATATGCTAAAACTTCATCTTCGACTTCAAATTTAAAATCAAATTTATCATTATATCTTATTTTTTGAATGAGTAAATAATTTCTTGCATGTTCTAATTCTTCTTTTAGTAATATAATGTTTTCTCCTCGAGAAATGGAAATGCGGAAGAACTTAGATAATGCAACAACCATTTCAACAACTTTATCATTTAATTTATTTTCAGATAAATAAACAATTGAGTCTAATGTGTTATATAAAAAATGAGGATTGATTTGATTTTGTAAAGTTTGAAATTCAGTTTTTCGTTTTTCTTTTTGTTCTGTAAGTACTTTTTCCATCAAGGATCGTATCTCTTCAATCATCGCATTAAAACTATGCGCAAGGACGATAACTTCTTTTTGTCCTGATATCTCAATAGATTGATAAAAGTCACCAGACTCAATTAATTGCATATGATCTTTCAATCTGTTAATTGGCTTACTAATGCCGTTTGCAATCAAAGAGGTTACTACAAGTGTTACAGCCAATGTAGAGATAGTAATCACAACTAAAATGATTAAATTTTGTCTTTCAGTTTGATCAATAAGTTCAGTATTAATAAATGTCGCAAGCACCCATCTTGTATCTTGAAGTGTATTTGCGTTTACATACATGCTAAGTCCATTAATAGTAACACTTTGTCCGCGGAAAATATCTCTTGCAATTGATAAACTTTCACATTGATTGGTTTGACAGTCTTCTAAATCAGAATAGATTAAAGTATCATCATCATTTAAGATAACAATATGCCCACCTTCACCTAAATTTGTCGTTTCAGTTAGTTGAATGATGCTTGATGTATTAATATCAACAACTAAAATTGCACTAGATTTTACACCAGCTACATAATAATCAACGATCTTAGTTACAGTAATCACTTCAGCATTAGAATTTTTTAAAATATCTTGTGGATGTGGAGAACTAAAATGATAAATCAAATCCACACTAATAACATCTAAATACCAATCTTTTTGTGTGATATCATCATCTGTAATATCTTTAAAGGAACTATTGACGATTTCGCGTCCCGCAAAATCAACTAAAACAATAGTTTCAATATCTGTTTGAACATCTGCTGCTTGTGAATAAATATCTTCTAACAAATAGTTTTCATTTTTAAGACCATGTTCAATTGTTTTTTGTTGAATATAATCTGCTGTATCAATTACTGAAGCTATATAATTTTCGAAGTTTAAAATAATTTGTTTGTTAATTTCTTCTGATGATGTTTCACCAAGTTCTTGTGTCGTTCTTTGATAATTTACAAATGTCAAATATGAAGATGCCATTAAAGTGATCATTACAATTAAGACTGTTGGAATTAATATACTACTTCGTATGGAAGCATTCTTAAATATATTACGCATTAGTTCTAAACTCTTTCGGGCTTATACCCTCATATTTTTTAAAACTATGACTGAAATAATAGACTTCATTATAACCAACCATTTTTGCAATATTGACGATTTTCTCATTTGAAAATCTTAATAACTCTTTTGCTTTTTCCATACGATATTTAATTAATTCCTTATTAAATGTCACACCTTTTTGTTTTTTCAATAACATACTTAAATAAGATACACTTATATTTAATTCATTTGTTATCGTTTCTAAAGAAATATTTGAATCTGTATAATTTTTTTCAATATAATTATAAACTTCTTCTACAATCTTTTCTGTTTTATCTACTTGTGATTTAATATTCTTTTTTCTCATATTTAAAATCGCATTATAAATATATGCTTGTAGTTCTTTAACATCATTTATTTTGAGCATTTCTTCAATGATATTTCCTTTGATAACATCAGAGACATCAACGTTAATTGAAGCAGCAAAGTTAATTAAACTATTTGCTAGCTTAATAATAATCAATTGGGGATCTAAAATATATTGTTTCTTCTTTTGTGATGAAAGATCTAAAATTTTGGATATATTCTCTTGAATCTCTTCCTTTTCACCGTATTTTAAAACATATTCAAATTCAGTTAATGCTGATTCATCAATTAAAATATGTTTGTATTCTTTTTCTTCAATATCATTATAATATACGATTTGTCCCATATTAAAGTATTTAGAATGTCTTAATGCTTTTTCGCTTTCACGATATGCATTTGGATATAAATAAAACTCATGAATAATTTTAGATATACCGATATCTAAAGTTGTCTGGCGATATTCTTCTGCATATTTAATGATTTCATATAACTCTGAATCAATATCTGATTCATTCTTAATGCTTGAATCTTCTAAGAGAAAAACGACACCTTCTGGAATCAAAAAGTGATGATTATATGTAAAGTTTTTAAATACTTTTTCAACTAAGCTACCTATGAAGACTTTTGTTTCTTCTGATGTATTAATATCAGCATTAATATCAAAACCAATCATTCCAACTAAATAATTGCCTCGATCTAAATTGATACCATATTGTTCTAAATGAGAAATATCATTTTTATTTAATGCGCCTTTATATCGATAACTACTTAAATATGAATTAATAAGCATAGGAATAGATTCATTATACTTTTGATGGATTAATTGTGATTTTGATAAAAAATCGAATTCTTGATCTAAAGAAATTTTTAAGTTCTCTAAAAAAACGTCAATATCTTCACTAGTTACTGGCTTCATTAAATAACTAACGACTTTTAATTCAATCGCTTTATATGCATAATCAAATTCATCGTATCCAGAAATAAATGCTACTTTTGTGGTTGGATAATCACGTCTTATAATACGCGCTAACTCAATACCATTAATAAACGGCATTTTGATATCAGTCAAAACAACATGTGGTTTATATTTTTCAATAAGTTCTAAAGCATCATATCCATTGCCTGCTTTACCAACTACTTCAAAACCACTTTGAGGATTTATTTTCGATAAAATTCTCCCACGAACATCATCTTCATCATCAACTAATATCATTCGATAATTATCACTCATAAATTCACCTACTTAACTTATTTAAAAACTTCTATTTTATAATATTAACTTTATTGCTAGTTCTTAATTCTACCTTTGTAATAATTATAACATGTTTGAACACATCTATTATGATAAATTAACACAAACATAGAGTTCTATAAATCTTATAGATAACTATACTTATTCACTTAGTATAAAAAGAAAATAACAAAAGTTAAAAAACTCTTGTTACTCTCTATTATTGATTTATACCTTTAAATAATAGTTATGTAAAAAGGATGGTGGCTAAAGATAGGCTGTCCATAATAGCTAATTTTTTTAATAAGTCATTATAACGTTTTAACTCAGAATTTTGTTTTTCTATTAGGCGTCTTGAATTTTAAAGTTCATTGTTTAGTTTAGTAATTTCGTTATAAACTCCAGAATCATTAAGTTGCATTTGCTTACGTAACACTCTGAGTTCATTTAAATTAGCATTATTGAAACTAATAAGGTCTTCAAGGATTTCTTCGACATGATGTTGATCTTGTATGCCAAAAACATACATATGGGTCTTTGATTTATATCCATTTAAAAAGAACGGCATCTTTTTATTCTTATCTGTCATTTCGATGCGATGATTAAATGAAACTGACTTTTCTTTTATATCGTTTAAAAACACCTCACATGATTTTTCATATGCTGGATCTACATATTTAAATAGTAATTCATTTTCTTTAAAAATTTTTATAGATTTAGTTTGATATATTTTTTGAATTTGATATGTATCATCAAGTATTGCAAAAAAACCTTCTATAATATTAGGATTCATGAGCTGTTCCTACGAGAGTATTGCCTAAATCTACAGCCAATTGTGCATTTAAAGCAAATCCATCAGCATTGATCTTTTTCCACAAATCAGGTGAACCGTTGAAAACTCGACCTCCAACAATCACTTTAACATGTTGAAGTTGTTGATCGTTTCGAATCTCTCAAATGATTTGTTGGACATCATCTAACTGCATTGCCGTTGTTAAAGATATAGCTAGTAAATCAACAGAATTAAGTTTTAGCTCTTTAATGATTTCAGAAACAGGAAGATTAGATCCAATGAAAAATGTATCCCATCCATCCATTTCAAAAAAATCTGCAACCATTCTCATCCCAATCTCATGGAGTTCGTTTCCAACACATACAGCAACCATCGCATGTGTCCCTTCCATTCTTTCTTCAAAAATGCTTGAATACATTTTACCAATAATTTGTTGAATAAGCGCTGTGATATAATGTTCTTTTGCAACTGTAATTTTTCTATGCTGCCATAAAACACCAACTTTATATAACGTTGGTTGTAAAAGTTTAAGATAAACCTCTTTAGGTCCAAATTCTTACATATAATCCATTACATATTTTTCAGCTAAATTACTTTTCATATTTACAAGATAATTTAAAAAAATATCATCTTCTATTTCTTCTATAAATAAATCATTATAAGAATCTTCATATACAACACAACCTTTACGAAAAACGTCTAACATATCAAGATTTGATTGATCTAAAAACTCTAGAAGTTCTTGTTCAATCAAATAAAACACTTCTTTCATTTTGATCATATTAAAACCCAAATGTTTTCCTAAATCACCAAACCATTGCATAAAATTAGTAAAAATCGCTTCATCTTGAAATTCATAAGAAGTTCCAAGATATTCAAACATATATGAAACATCTTCCTTATACTTGAATTCCATTGCTATAATTGTCGGATTTTTTTCTAAATCTTTTGCATAAATCAAATCACTTAAAATATGACGTTGATTTATAAGTCTCTTACCAACTAAAAGGTTTTCCATAATTTTTCTCCTTTATAATTCTTTAAAATATTTTAATGTACACATTGAGAAAATAAATAGCAACACCAAACAATATTGTAAATACTGGAACTAAGATGATAAACTTCTTTTTCTGTGTTTTGTGATGAAATGTTTTCATCCCTAGAAATGAACCTATTCCTCCGCCAATTATAGAAAAAGTTAATAAAACACTTTCTTTAATTCTCCACTTTTGTCTAATCGCTTTTCTTTTATCAATCCCAAAGAAAATGAATGCTAATAAATTGATTAAAACTAAATAGCCAATAAATAATTCCATTGAGATCTCCTTATTTTAATTAGACTTTAATTTAATGAATATTTTAGAAATAATAGGATCAAAATGTTTGCCTATACCTTGTGCTATAATCTCTAAGCTTTTTTCTTTTGAAAATGCTGGCTTATATGGTCTTTCACTAATGAGTGCATCATATACATCCACAACTGCAACAATACGTGCAGCAAGCGGTATTTCATTTCCTTTTAATCCTTCTGGATATCCCCTTCCATCCCATCTTTCATGATGAGATTTCGAAATTTGTAAACCTAAAGTAATAAACATATTATCCTTATAATCTTTTTCTATTTCTTTTAACATCTCATAGCCTTTAGTTGTATGTGTCTTTATCACTTCAAATTCTTCTTTCGTTAACTGACCCGGTTTATTTAATATCATATCAGAAATTGCAATTTTCCCGATATCATGTAAAGAACTAGACAACATAATCGTATCTAAAAATTCTTTTTTTACTAAGTTATTGTTTTCATAAATTGAGTTAGGAAGTTTTTTAGCTAATAAATAAGAGAGTTTACTTACTCTGTTGATATGATTTCCCGTTAATAAATCTCTTGACTCAGCAAGCTTTGCTAGCGTGATGATTGTCGCAGTGTGATAATTTTTTGTATCTTCATATTGTTTATATATTTGTTTTTCTAAGACTATTTTTTCACCCATAATTAATGATTCTTGATAAAAATGATTTAATCTATATTGCTCAAAATATCGCGATCCAACAACTCCAATAAAACAAAAAGAAGAATAAAATATTAAGTTTTCTATAATTACTCCAATGTTAATATCGCTAAATAAAATAGTAAGCATTAAAAAGGAAAAAAGAAGGAGTCCAGCAGTAATTGAAGAATATATTGTTCTTAATCTTAATAAAAAGAAATTCAAAGCAAAAACAAGAAACAATCCACCATAATAATAATTTGGTTCCTTAATTGTAATAATCATAAGAATTATCCCAAGTCCAGCAAGATAAGTTAAAGCCATTAAAACATACTGATATATGTATCTAAAACTTTTATGAAATGAGTAAAAAAAGCCCATTAAGACTAAAGGGACTACTAAAATAAATCTAATTTTTAAAAAATATGGAACGTATTGAGGGTAAAAATTAAAATCAATGATTGTAAATAGAGCGTATAAAAGTGTACCAAGTAGTAAAACAGGTCTTATATATTTAAGATCTTTTTTAAACGCATAGTCTTTATACTTTTCTTTTTCTATATCTCTCATATGTATATTAGTCATATGATCTCCCTTTAATAATAATAGAATAGAATTAATTCTATCGTCGTAAATAAAAGCCTCTACATTAATAATACATGATTAAATTATTTATTTAATTACATTTTTCTTACTTAAACTTAAAATTCACTTAATTTGGTGTAAAAACGCTGATATATACCATTATTATAGTATAAAAAAGAGATAATCGTTCATGATTATCTCTTTTTTGTATTTAGTTATATGTAACTTTTATAAATGCTGTAATTTATTTTATGTTCACTATTCCATTAATTCTCCAATGATTTCTAATTCATCCAAAAGACTTAATGCATGTGGTGAGACTGCAAATACAGTTGTTACATCAGTACCTGCAACTGCTCCATTATGTGTACTACTTCCCCATTCATCTGTCACATCATAAATGATTCCATCTACTGCAATATATGCTTTATTACCATTTTTACCATCATAAGCTAAAAGTTCATCAAGTGTATAATAAACTGTTAAATCTTCAGAAAGAACGATATTGCCTACAATTTCTAAATCAGCTAAGACAGATTCGCCATGAGGTGCACCCATGATTGCATCAGTCGCATCACTACCGGCTAGAACTCCATTATGTTCTCCGTTTACCCACTCATCAGTAACATCATAGATAACACCTTGTACGACAACGTATGCTAAGTTTCCATTTAATCCATTAAATTCAGCTACTTGCTCAATAGTTAGATATAATAACTCATCTTGATTATTGTTTGATCCTCCATCATCTAAATAATTTTCATCATTAGAGCATGCTAACAGTGCGATAGATAAAATGATCAATAAGAGGATAAAGCTTGTTTTTTTCATATAATCAACTCCTTTTATATATTGTATCTAAAAGATGATTTGTGTTCAAATTTTATGCACTAAATAAAAATTTGCAATATTCATTTCACATAAACAAATCAAAAATAGTTTTTAAATTGCGCTTTATGATAAAATAATATGTATAATACTTATGAGAAAGAAGGTTGTGAACATGAGGAATCATAAATTTATAAAATTAATGTTTGTATTTATACTTATTTTGTTATTAAGTAGTTGTGAATATTTTCCTACAGTTCCTCCTACTGATTCAACTGATCCAACTGATCAAACTGATCCAACTGATCCGATTGATATTACCGATACAACTTCTCCTATGATTACATTAACAGGAGATTCTACTATAACACTTAATGTAAATCAGAGTTATGAAGAACTTGGGGCAACTTGTATCGATGATACGGATTCTACTTGCCAAATCGTCATTGATGATTCTAATATAGATACTTCTATTTTAGGCACCTATATGGTTTATTATGATGCGACTGATGCAAATGGAAATATTGCTAATAGAGTATCTAGAACTGTTATCATCCAAGATGTAATTGCACCTATCATAACTTTACATGGTGAAGATACAATATTTTTAGATATAAGTGATACCTACATTGATTTAGGTGTAACATGCAGTGATAATTATGATTTAGTTTGTGATGTCACAATCGATGATAGTGCTGTCGATATGACAACTATAGGTACATATATTGTTTACTATCATGCAGTTGATTCTAGTTCTAATGAAATGAATATAGAAAGAACTGTAATTGTTGAAGATCATAGTGATCGCATATTAATCATCCCAACCAATGATATCATCTATCATATGCTTAATGAAGCATGGACTTATCCAGCTTTTTATGTTCCTAGTATAGGTGATTATACTGCCCTAAGATATGATGAAGTAGACCCAACAACAGAAGGCATTTACGAAATGGTCTATGATATATCTGATGAGTTAGATAACACGTATAGTTTAGTTTACTATGTGTATGTAGTCTCCCAAATGCCTTTAGAAAAAGATGTTGTTGTTCTAGAAAATTTCTACTTTACCTATCCATCAATTTTCTTACAATTAGTTGTTTATGATACTAATAATGATTTAATACTAGATGATCAAGAAATTTCTAATATAATCTCACTAGATTTAAGTCATCTTAACATTCAAGATATTGATTTTATTCAACAGTTTACTTCACTTGTCTCTCTAGATTTAAGTTATAACGATATCTATGATTTAGATTTTATGGATTCATTAGATCAACTCGAAGATCTCAACGTTGACACAAATCATATAGATTATACCGATATAAGTGTACTAACAAATAATAACGTATTAAAATCTTTGAATTTATCAAACAATATTGTTCAAGATCTTTCATTTCTAGATGGTTTGACACATCTAGAAAATCTAAATTTAAATAATAACATCATCTATGATTTATCTACTATTGGATCTCTACCATCTTTATTACTACTTGATGTCAGTGATAATCCAACTGATGATTTTGATGTTATTCTTAATTTTACAAACTTAGAATCCTTAAATATTGATCAAACAGAGATTATTGATATCACTGGTATTCAAGATCTAGATGCTTTAGAATATTTAACTTTAAATCCAAATATCGAAGATTATTTTGATATAGATTATTTGTTTAATCTATCTGAATTAAACATTCCTAATTTTGATACTGATTTAGAATACTCGTATTTCTTTGATTATCTAGAATCATTTGGTATCACTGTAAATGTAAATTCTTTAACTGCTTTTGATACCATAAATCCAAATATCTTTCTTTATGATACATCTATAAACATTAATAGTGGAGAAACATTTGATTTTGATACTCTTGATTATTACATTTATGATGCAGATGATTTATATATCTATGAAGGTTTAGTTCCTGACACATCTACATCTACACTATCTATAGGAAATCATATCATTATGTTAAGTTATACTGATTTAGATGGAAACACTTCTTCTGTTGAATTCAGCATTAATGTTATAGATACTTATGATTTAGGTAATATCGTTGTGTTTATTAGATTTGCGGATGAAACCACTTATGTGGCACCAAACACTTATACTTATTATTACGATTTATTTAACGGACAAACAAACTCATTAAAAGATTACTACTTAGAAGTATCTAATGAAACATATGAAATCGATACAGTATTTCCTTCAACTGACATTGTTTTTTATACCGACACATATGATAGAGGCTATTATCAACCGTATGATCGTTCAAAAAATAGAATCGGATATAGCACTGATAGCCAGAAACATGATAGGGAATATGCATTATTATCTAACTCAATTTATTGGTTAGAGGCTTCTGGATTAATAGATGAATCAGTTGTACTTGATTATAATAACGATGGTAAAGTTGATGTTGTTACTTTCTTAGTTTCTGGACAAGTGGATGATTGGGCTGATTTAATTTGGCCTCACCAATACGCTTTTTATGACAGTTATGATGGTTATGGAGATTTCAGTAATGATGCTCCTTCAATCAATGGATCATACGTATTTGGATATACCTTCCAACTTATTGGAGATAGTTTAGAGGAAAGTGAGTACTTTAATCTAGGTGTATTTTGTCATGAAATGTTCCATGTGATTAACGCAACGGATCTTTATCATTACTACTCAGATGATGATTTCAGTTCTGTTGGTAATTGGGGTATCATGGATGCCACATCAGCCACTCCTTCTCATATGTTACTTTATATGAAAGAATACTATGGCGGTTGGGAACAAGATGACTTTAATGTATCAACAGATGGCACATACACACTTAATGTTTCTACTTCTTTAACAGATAACTTAATCATCATTGATTTAGGATATTCAAATGAATATTTATACATAGAATATCGAACACAAACAGGTGAGTATGAAGTTAATCTACCTAATGAAGGTGTCATCATATACCGAGTTGATAAAGATTATGAAGGCGATGGTAATGTTGAAGGATATTATAGCATAGATGATATTGGTTTAGACGAAGTGTTTGTCTTTAGACCACTCACATATGATTTATCGCTATATACTAATAATGACATCTACTATATCGTTGATGATGGAGATGTGGATCAAGGTATGCTTCAACTAGGATCTAATGATGAAGCAGGGCCAGGTACAAATATTCCACTATTCTATAGTGATGGAACAAAAATTAATATTAGTATTAATCTTATATCAGAAGATTCTGATTTTGTAGAACTCTCAATAGATTTCTTAGATTGATATTATAAATTTAAAACTAAAAAATAACCAAGTCGATTAAGACTTGGTTTTTTTTATTATTATTTTTTTATATGTTTATCTTTTAAAGCAAGAACTGCAAAACTAGCAACATCGTATGCATATTTTTTTGAACCAAAACCAGCATCATATCCTAATTCCTTAGCTAGCCCATGATTAATTCTAGCTCCCCCAATAATAACAATAAATTGATCTCTTACATTTTCAGCTTCAAGCAATTCAATGAAACTTGTTAAGTTTTGAATATGAACATCTTTTTGTGTAACAGTCTGACTGATTAAAATAACATCTGCTTTATGTTCTATTGCTTTTTCTAAAAGTGTTTCATTATCCACGGATCCACCTAAATTAATAGCCTTAATGCCTTTATATCTTTCAAGACCATAATTTCCATTATATCCCTTCATGTTCATAATCGCATCAATACCTACAGTATGTGCATCAGTTCCTGTTGACGCACCTATAAAGACAAGTGGCTCACTAAAATTATCTTTAATAAATATTTCAACTTCTTCTTTACTCATAACATTTGATTTGACTTCTACAACATGAAGATCATTTAAATCTATTTGATGTTCTGCTGTACCATAGACAATATAAAAACTAAAGTTTTTTCTAAGTGGTGCACTATGCACCACTGCAGCATTATGAATACCCATCTTATTTGCAAATGCTTTAGCAGCTTCTTCACCTAGTGCGTTACAAGGTATAGGAAGTGAAAAACTTAATTGGATTTTTCCATCATTTAATGTATCACCGTAGGGACGAATCATTTCTTTATGATTTGACATGATTAGCCTCCTTCAAAGATTTAATAAAATAATCTAGAATAGGGTTTTGATAGTTTTTATGCTTTTCAAATACACCATCTAATCCTTTACCGCCTAATTTATGGCGAGATATGCCTGCAAAAACACCTTTTTCTAATGTTTGAAACATACCATCATCTTCTATTTGTTGTAATAATGTTTGTGTGCTATTTAAAACATCATTGGCTCTTTTAACTATAATACCATCTGGATTATAAGTGATTTCATTTCCAAAATCTTTAAATGCTTTTTCAATATATGATGCATTGTCTAAAGCAATTGCTCTATCTGATATGAATGGTGTATGAATGGCTTCTGTCATCATACCTAATAAATGTATAGATTGCTTAGAAGTAACTGCAGCAATATTAAATAATGCATTTTGTACGGATCCCATAAAGATATCGCCAGTCATATGCTTTGTTGGTGGCATATATTTTAATGGGGCATTGGGAAATATTTCTCTTGCCATTTCAGCTTGAGCTAATTCATATAAGAAACTATTTTCTATATCTGGACTAATCTCATATGCATGACCAAGACCCATAAGTGATTCATCCATTAAAGCTTTTTTAGCAAATTGCTCATTAATAAACTGTGAAGCTAGTACGGTATGTGCATGATCATAAGCATCTGATGTTGTTAAGTAATTATCTTCACCCGTATTAATTGTTATGTTTGCATAAGCACTTAAAACTCTAGAAAAATATTGATCAACAAATGTTCTTTGCATATTAATATCTCTAAAGATGATGCCGTAAAGTGAATCATTAAGCATCATATCAAGACGTTCGATTGCACCTAAAGCTGCAATTTCTGGCATACATAAACCAGATGCATAATTAACAAGTTTGATATATCTTTTTTCTTCTAATGACACTTCATCTAATGCTTTTCTCATCAATTTAAAATTTTCTTGAGTTGCATAAGTTCCACCAAAACCTTCAGTAGTTGCTCCATGAGGAACATAGTCTAATAAAGATTGTCCGGTACTTCTGATTACTGCAATAATTTGTGCACCCTTTTTAGCAGCAGATACTGCTTGCTTAATATCTTCATAAATATTACCTGTAGCAACAATTACATATTTTTCAGGTGTATCAGTTTTTGGTGTCAGTTTAATTTGTGATTCTCTAAAAGATTTCATCTCATCAATTTTTTTTATTTCTGGTTTATAATATTGTGTTAAATTGCTTAAATAAGCGCTTTTAGACTTATTTGTATATTTTGATAAATTCAATTTCTTATGAGATACTCTTTTAGCTATCTCCAAAGGAGACAATCCATATTCATGTTTTGCATATGATATATAATGACAAATCCCTAATGATATATCAGCTTCTTCTTTAATATGATCAACCACTATATTGACTAAAGGAATACCTAACTCATTAACATCATCAACTCCAAGTAAACGCAAAACAGCTCTTTCAACTGAGACAGTTGAATTGATGTCTATAAAGTTTTGAACTTGAGTTGCTATATGACTAGCATGCAATCTACATGTTTCTATTGTTTTTAAATCTAGATTTAATTTAGACATATTCTTCCTCCATCTTCATGACATTATAGACTGGTAATTCAATTGCTTTTCTCATTTCATTCATAAACTCTTTTTCATCATAGTGATTTCCACTTGGACTAAATGGATTGATTGTTACACATAAAAGTGGGCATGTATGAATTGTAGATATATCAATCTTTAATTTAGTCATGTTTAAAAATTCGTGTTGTGAAATTAAAAGTTTTGTTGGGTCATCACAAATCAATGAAAACCCCATCATCATTTTTTGTGTAAAAAGATCAATATATTTAGATGTGATCGCACCTTTGATATATACCCAATCAATTTCAGTGTTAGTTGTTTTTAAAATCTTTTTTAAAGTTTCTATTTTTTTATTGTTAAAATTGTATAATCCAAACTTGCTTTGAACAATTAATGAAGCACTAGGTATTTTTTTAAACTGGTAAGATTTTTTTAGATTAAAAAAATCAACAATCATCTTAGTTTTTTTAATCGTTTGAGCCATGTCTGGACCTTCAGCAGCTCCAGCAGCTAATATAATCCCATCAATCACTTCAATATTCGCAAATGTTCTACGGTTAAACGCACCATCAATAAATATCTTATCAACATATTTTTTCATCAATCGAATAACTTGATTGAGTTCTTTATTAGTCGTTGGTCCAGCAATTACCATATACCCATCAGTTATAATCTCAACAATTAAAATATTCCCAAGTGCTGATGGCATTTTCGTATGCTCTAAAATTTTATAAGATGCTTTTATAGTTTCTAAGCAACTAGATGCAGTTGCAACAACCATACCCTTGCTTACAGATATCTTAGGCTTTGGTAAAAAATTGACTTGGTCTAAGTCTTCTCCATCAAGGCCTATGGATGTTAATCCTATTTTAATATCTTGATAAAGTTTAAGGATAGCATTTAGAGTTGTAGTCTTACCGCTATTTTTAGATAATCCTATAATCCCTAAAATATCCACTTTATCAATAATTCTTTTCACGAGCTATCCGTTCTTTTCTCTTTAGATGTTCTGGTTCTAGAGAAATTCTATTACCTTCTAACAATCCACTAATACCATCTAACTTATCATTTTGACAATCTTTACAATTACATTCTGATTTATAATTTTCAGGTTCACTATAAGTTGTAATAACGCCTTCAAAATTTCTAAGTATAATTTTACCTGGCGCATGCGAAATAACATAGTTAGGCATCACAGGTATCTTTCCACCACCACCAGGTGCATCAATCACAAAAGTAGGAACTGCCATTCCACTAATATGGCCTCTAAGTCCTTCAATGATTTCAATTCCTTTAGATACTGATGTTCTAAAATGTTCAATACCAACTGATAAATCACATTGATATAAATAATAAGGTCTAACTCTAATTGCAATCAAATTTTTAACAAGCTTTCTCATTGTATGAACACAATCATTAATGCCTCTTAATAAAACAGATTGATTGCCTACTGGAATACCTGCATCAGCTAATAAATCAATTGCTTTTTTACTTTCAGGTGTAATTTCATCAGGATGATTAAAATGAGTGTTAACCCAAATTGGATGATATTTTTTAAGCATATTCACAAGTTTTTCAGTCACTCTTTGTGGCATAACAACTGGTGTTCTTGTGCCAAAACGAATCACTTGAACATGATCAATTTCTCTTAGTTTCTTTAAAATATATTCAATTCTTTCATCACTTACCATAAAAGCATCCCCACCACTTAATAATACATCGTTTACTTCTTCGTGACTACGTATATATTCGATGGCTTGATCAATTTGACTCACCTTAAGTTCAGCATCTTTAGTTCCCGCAAATCTTCTTCTTGTACAATGTCTACAATATGTTGAACACATATCAGTAATTAAGAAAAGGACACGATCAGGATATCTATGTGTTAATCCTTTAACTGGAGAATCATGATCTTCTGCTAATGGATCCCATAAATCATTTTTACCTGTAATTAATTCAGATCCAAAAGGAATAGCTTGCTGTCTGATTGGACAATGAATATTATCAGGATCAATTAAGGTTAAATAATATGGTGTAATTGCCATTCTTAAATGTCCTAAAATATTTAGAATAGTTTTTTCTTCATTTTCAGTTAATTTGATGTATTTCTTCAAATCTTTTGCGCTTTGAATTCGATTTGATGTTTGCCATTTCCAACTATTCCAATCCTCATCTGATACATGATTAAAATATTGTTTTCTTCTCTCTAGATGACTTTCATTTAAAATAGATTTCATATAAACCTCCTAGGCATAGCGTGTCATAAATAAATCAAATAGTTGTTTGTTTTGTTTCAATATATCTAACGTAATATTTGCATGATTCTTAGTGTATCCATTACCAATAATCATTGTAATATCTTTACCTATACCCTCTGCACCTAATGCAGCTTTAGTAAAGGAAGTTGCCATGCTAAAGAAATATACTGTTCCTAATTCTTTTGTACATAAAATAGATGTCATTTCTGTGTTCTCTGTGTTTACTACATTAATTGTTAAATCTGCAAGTTGTCCATTGGTAACTTCAGATAACTTTTCATAAACTTCAACACTACTTGTTGCACTTTCAACAATGATTGAATCAAAAAAGTGAAGTGATTCTAATTGTTCAACTTGACTTTGTTTTCTAACAAGTCCAATAACTTTACCATTTGGACCAACTTGATTTTTAGCCTCTAGTGCGCATAGTAAACCACTTTTTCCGTTTGCTCCAATAATAAATACAGTATCACCTTTTTTAGCTAATTTTCTAACTTGAGCAGGTGCTCCAGCTACATCAAGTGCAGCTAAAACAAATTTTTCATCTAGATCATTTGGAATGATTGCATAAATGCCTGAATCAAATAATATAGCTTGGCCTTTAATTTTTACTTGTTCATTAGTAATATTAATTGAGATAATTTCTTCAATTTGAAGAGGTGTTAAAGATAGAGATACTAAAGTAGCAAGTTTTACTCCTGGTTTTAAATCTTTTCCAGAAAAGTCTTTCCCTACTTCTTTAACCATACCGATTAACATCCCACCACTTTTAGTTACTGGATTTTGCATTTTGCCTTGTTTCTTAACGATTCCTAAAATCATTTCCTTCATCAATTCTGTATCTTGATTACATGCCTCTTTAATTTGATGAAATGATGCTGAATCAATATTAAGTGTATTAACTTCAATTAAACATTCATTGTCATAACAAATAGGTGTTGAATCAATCTTAAAAGCTGCTTGAGGTAAAATCCCCTTTGGTTCAATAACACGGTGTGTTCCATATTTACATAATTTTTTCATCTTTCTTCTCCTTGATATTTAAAATTTCTCTTGTCTCTTTTGGAGTCGCTATCTTTCTGTTATATGTTTTAGCTATGTCAACAACTTTTTTAACAAGTTCTTGATTGCCTTTAGCTAATACACCTTTTGATAAATAGATATTATCTTCTAATCCTACACGGACATGACCACCATGAGCAATTGATAATTCGGCCAACGGAAACTCATATCTTCCAATACCTGCAACACTAAATGTTGCATCTGCTGGTATACTTTCTCTTAGAAAATGAAAATCTCTTGCTTCTCCACTCATACCTCCATTAACACCTAATACAAAACTAAAATGCATTGGATTATAAATAAAGCCTTTTTTATTTAATCTCAAAACTGAATCAATATGCCCTTTTTCAAAACATTCTAATTCAGGAACAATTTGTCTTTCATGCATGACTTTTGCAAAATACTTAATATCATTTTCTGTATTAATAAATATGTCATCCCCTCCAAAATTAAGAGTTCCGCAGTCCAATGTAGCCATTTCAATATTTAATTGAGTCGGTTGGAGTCTTTCATCCTTTTTCATGCCTACTGCCCCACCTGTTGATGGCTGAATAATAACATCTGGGCACTTCTTTAATATTGCATCAATAGCTTCTTTATATCTCATTTTATCTTGAGTAGGTGTTCCATCATCATTTCTTACATGTAAATGAATGATAGCAGCACCAGCTAAATATGCTTGATAAGCTTGTTCAGCAGTTTCTTGGATTGTATAAGGAACATATGGATTATCTTCTTTTGTAACCTCCGCACCAGATATTGCGCATGTAATAATAAGTTTATCCATGTTTCACTCTCATCTTATCTTTAGGTACAATACATGTTCCTATAGCTTTTGTTGTTAAAACTTTTTCTTTTAAAACATCAGCTGCACTTGGATTGATATCAGGTCTTGCTGATATAATCTTATGACATGTAAACTCCATTTTTCTTGAAGTTGTTCCTACTTTAATAATTTCACCTGTAATTTCTATGAAATCTCCTGCATATAAAGGTGCAAGAAAATCAATAGATTCATATGCTCTAAATAATCCTTCATCTCCATCATGGATAATAAGCAACTCAGTTGCTACATCTCCAAATAATGCAACAATTTTTGCACCATCAACAAGATTCCCTCCATAATGTGCATCGTGTTGACCTAATCTTAGTTTATGTATTACTTTTTCCATCTTTATACCTCCATGATTTTCACATCATCATAAATGAGTGTGGCTTCTGTTTGTTCTATGATCTCTTGAATTGAAACATCCGGGTGTCTTTCTATTAAATGTAGACCATCATCACATACTTTAATAACTGCAAGTTCTGTGACAATTAAATCTACAACTTTATAAGCTGTTAAAGGTAGACTACATATTTTTTTAATCTTAGCTCTGCCTTTGTTCGTATGTGTTGTTGCGATAATCACTCTTTTAGCTCCTGTAACCAAATCCATGGATCCACCCATACCAGGAACTAATTTTTTAGGAATAATCCATGATGCCATTGAACCTTCTTCATCAACTTCTAAAGTTCCTAAAACTGTAAGATCTAAATGTCCGCCTCTAATGATTGCAAATGAAGTTGCTGTATCAAAATATGCTCCATTATCTTTTATGGTTGCATATTGACCACTTGGATTTGTTAAGTTTATATCAATTTCATTTTCTTGGGCTAAAGGTCCTAATCCAAGAATCCCATTTTCACTTTGAAGAAATACTTCAACATTTTCATCTATATAATTAGCAACCAATGAAGGAATACCAATACCTAAATTAACTAAATCTCCATCTTTTAACTCTTTAGCAACTCTTTTAGCGATAATCTCTTTGATATTATCCAATATGCTCACCTCCAACAAGGTAATCAATAAAGTTATGTGGTGTTATAACCACTTCAGGATCTATAGCGTTAACTTTATGATCTACCATTGCAATAACCTTATGTGCTGCTGTTGCGATGATAGGATTAAAATTTCTTGCTGTTTTTGCATATGTAAGATTACCTAATGCATCAGATTGATAAGCGTTGACCAATGCAATATCCGCTCCAAGCGCTTCTTCTAATAAGAATTCTTTGTTAGCTACAGTTATCACTTGCTTACCTTCTTGAATAGATGTTTTAACACCAGTAGGTGTTAAAATCCCACCTAACCCGGCTCCATAAGCTCTAATTTGTTCAATTAATGTTCCTTGAGGCACTAATATGACTTCTAGTGCTCCTGTACTCATTTGCTGACCTGCAAAAGGATTTGTGCCTATATGGGATGCGATTACTTTTTTCACTTGATTATTCGCAATCAATTTCCCGACACCTTTATCAGGGTATCCTGCATCATTACAAATAATTGTTAACCCTTTTACATTTGTTTCAACAACCCAATCAATTAGTAATTCTGGAGTACCACAAGTTAAAAAACCACCTACCATGATTGATTGATTATCTTTAATTAGCGACTGAAATTCTTTCTTACCAATCCATTTATTCATGAACTTTTTCCTTTCTTGGCATCAGCATTGCTTCTCCCGTAAGCATACACTCATTATTTTCATCAAATATTTCAGTTCTAAATATAACTCTATTTTTTTCCATAATGATTTCTTTAACTGTAACTAGTACTAAAAGCTTTGTATCTGGATATACGGGTTTTAAAAACTTTAAAGACTGTGAACAATAAATAGTACCTTCTCCGGGGTACTCCATACCAAAAATTTTAGAAAATAAAGAACCAATAAACATTCCATGAACAATAGGTTTTTTAAATATAGTTGTTTTTGCATAATCCTCATTAAAATGAGCATCGTTCATGTCTTTTGTTAACTCCCCAAATGCAGCAACTTCTTCCTTCGTGATCATCCTCTTATAGGACCTTTGATCTCCAACATGCATACTTTTAATCATTTATATTCCACCTTTCCACTCAAAAATAAAGAGAGCTGTTATAATAACAGCTCTCCATTACACTTAATGGCAATAATTGAAGCGTACCTTCAATTATCAAGATTAATGATTGGACAACATTAATCTTTCGGCAATTTATGCCTTCTACTTATCACTTGAATGTCCAGATTCTCACTACGATAAGTATACCCAATAAATTGCACCTCTGTATAGACTCTAAGTCTATTATATACAATTTATGAAAGCGCTGTCAATAGATTTTTGTAAGATATTAAAAAATTTATAAAAAACAATTGTAAGTTGATTTGAATATTATATAAAAAACGTATATAATGGTATAAAGATGCATTACAAAATTCTAGATCATAGAGAGGTTTATTAATGAAAAAAGACACTCGTATCAAGAATGTTATGGAAAAAGCTATACTTAAAGCTAAAACAACAATGAATGATAATATTGGGGGACCATTTGGTGCTGCAATTATCGATCAGGATGGCAAAATTGTTTCAGTTACTTCAAACTCAGTATTAAAAGACCACGATCCAACAGCACATGCAGAAATGAATGCGATAAGAGCTGCCGGAGAAAAATTAGGCACTCATGATTTAACAGGATGCACTTTAGTAACTACAGCATATCCATGTCCTATGTGTTTAGCCGCAACCATTTGGGCTAATATTAAACATGTTGTTTATGGATGTCGTCCAACTGATGCAGATAAGATTGGATTTAGAGATGAATTCATCTATCGCTTCATGAGAGAGGATAATCCTGATAAACAAATTTTAACTCTAGATGAAAAACATCGAGATGAATGTTTATTGTTATTTAAAGAATATAAAGAAAAAAATAAAGAACTGTATTAAAATAACAGGTACAAAAATAGCATAAATATGTTTTGAGTTTTAGCATAAATTTTATTTAAAGCACTTTCATACTATACGTAGTATAAAAGTGCTTTTATTATGTAAAAAAGGACAACATTTTAAGATGCGTCCTTTAAATTTGAATTTGTAGCTTATGGATATAAAACAAAAGTCTTAAGCATAATGAATTACATGCTTTTTTCTTGTCTTGACTGCTTTTATCACTATTGGCCTCAAAGCTAACAGTTATACTTACTGTTGGTGTAACCCCATCACAAGCTGTAAGAATGATAAGAAAAGAATACTTATCGATAAAAGAAGTTTTGATTTCATCATATTTAAAATCCTCCACCTATCGTTTTTTTAATTATTGCATATCAATTTAGTGAAAATTATTTCATATTAAAAATTAGTTTCAAATCATACTTTTACTGTAATCATATACCGCTCAAAGACCCCGTCTCATTTAAAAATGGGGTTACATTATCATTTTGGTGGCCCGTAGAGGTTCGCATTTTTTACAGAGTAAATCAGATTAGACTAATATTGAAGTCCTTCTATTACACTATAAAGCTTGAAGATAATCTATTTTCGAGTATATAACTCTAACGATTTCAACTAGCTTATCTTTTGCATTGTAAAAATATAGAACAATATAGTTATCAACAATACATTTTCTTTGGTTAATTTCATAGATGAGTTTGCTCTCTACTAGCAGAAAAGATAACGGGAGAAGCAAAAGTTCATTAAATTTACTTTTGAATTTATATATTAGATCAGTTGCAGTTTCTTGATTCACTAACTAAAATGAAATATAGTAAAAGATATTTTCTAAATCATCTTTTGCTTTAGGAAATAGTATATACCTATTTTCCATACTTCGTTTTCATCTCGTTTAAAAAAAGTGCTCCATCAATCTTTTAATCAAGATTATCAATATCTTTTAGAGATTCATTAATGAATTCAAACATCTGTTTTTTGGCAACCTCTTTTTCATAAACAGCGATACTCATAATGACCATAGAACCATAACATTTTTAGTTACAAAAACAGGCTCATTAGTCTCTTCTACTTATTTAGAAATTGAGGCAGTATTTTTAAGTTCTCTGATTGGTATAATTTTACTTTTTCTATATCAAAAGATATTGCTTGATTAAAGTCTACATTTCAACTCTGGTACGGCGTTATATTTAGTTGAAATTTAGGGTTTTAATCCTTAATAACTCATTTTTGTTAATACCAATTTTAACTCAAACATTCAAAAAATTTATTTGTTTTTCAATATAAATAATAAAAATGCATAAACAGAGATAGATGATTTTAATGTAACAATTACAGTCACATGATTATATAACAAAGTTTAAAGATATTTACTAAGAAAGAAGATTTACAAGATAAGAGATTAGCAAAACTAATACAAAGGATGGAATAGTATTCAATACTCTTATATTTTTGAATTTCATCAATTCAAATCCAAGAACAATTGTAATAATGCCACCAATTGCATTAAAATTAGCTGTCGTTGAATCTATCATAATTGGCTCTATGAACATACCTAGATAGAAAAGTATTAGATATGTTCCTAGTTGGAAAATTGACAATGCAGGAATGATTATCCCTATCGAAGCTGCAAAAACCATAGCAGTAAAAAAATCTAAAACAGATTTTGAAA
The DNA here is from genome assembly GCF_016865445.1 of Mariniplasma anaerobium. Classification (GTDB taxonomy): domain Bacteria; phylum Bacillota_I; class Bacilli_A; order Acholeplasmatales; family Acholeplasmataceae; genus Mariniplasma; species Mariniplasma anaerobium. Next base: position 1,705,386 of record NZ_AP024412.1, read on the forward strand.
TCAATATGGATGAGTCTCCAATCATACCTTCTAACATTGCTCCAAAGATACCTGTTCCGCTAAAACAAAATATAGCTATAGCGATTGTTATTTCTGTCATGAAAAATTTATCATTATTTAAATCATTTGTCTTAATGTATTTAGAAACTGATTTTTCTATCACATTATTTATTTTTTGTTCAATATGGAATAATTCACCACAAATTGTTCCAACAATAAATGAAATGATAACAATTGTGAGTGAATCAAGTTTTGAAAGAGAAAGGATACCAATACAAATTGCTGCAAAAGCAAATATTGTTGGCAAAGAATTTTTCAGATCTTTTGAGATATATCGTTTCAGGAATGTTCCTATTAGTCCCCCTATAAGAACGCTTGAAACATTTATTATTATTCCTATCGGCATAATGCTACCTCAAACTTTCCTCAAGAAAACAAAACACCTTCTCCATGTTTTCTTTTGTTTCAAATAACTTGTCTCCATGATCTGCAGTTTCAAGAATCTCGAAAATAACTTTATCATCACCAGCTATTCTTCTTATTTTATCAACAAATATGACACTTTGTTGATAGGGAACTAAATGATCCATTCTTCCGTGCTGTATCAACATAGGTGGTATATTTGAATGTACATAAGTCATTGGATTTGATTTTTGTACATAATTATAATCTAGTTCAGTTATTTTTCCTCCAAGATATCTTGATTCAGGTGATAGTTCTTCACTATGATCTTGTGGAAAAAGATGATTTTCTTTTAATTGTTTATCCATTAAAAGAAAGTCTGTTGGAGCAAACCATGCAACACCTGCTTGAACTTCTGAAGAATACATTTGATTCCCAGTAGATATATCATCGAATAGATTAATACCAGCACTAGTACATAACATTTCAACAAAATTGCCCCCTGCTGAACCACCACATGCTGCAATTTTATCGGAATCTATTTGATATTTTTTCGCATTTGCTCTCAAAAAACGAATTGCTGATTTGCAGTCTTGCAATCCAGCTGGAAATATAGATTCACCACTCAATCTATAATTTACACTAACAACAACGAACCCTTTTTTAACCCCTTCTAAAAATGGTTGAACTTGTCTATCACTTTTATCACACATCGCAAATGCTCCTCCATGAATAAAGAAGATACACGGATACATTCCTGGCTCATTTGGCATATAAATATCCATTTTTTGTGAATTAGAATTAAAAGCATATGCTACATCTAATTGTTTGTTCTTTATAAACTCATGTTTTGCCAGTGGCAACTTCTCATGATTTAATGGTGGTGATTCAATCGGTTTATATACTGTTTTTTTCTTCATTATAATCATCTTCTATTCTTGAGTAAGTGTTTTCTCTATTTTGGGTTTAGATCTTTTACTTTTTTGATATTCATCAAAAATTACAGCAAATAAAAGAATTGCGCCTTTTACAACATATTGTACATATGCTCCAAGACCAGACAATTGCATTCCATTTGAAAGAACTTGGAGTATAAATATACCTACAATTAGTCCCCAAATTTTGCCTTCTCCACCTTTAAAACTGATCCCTCCAATAATAGCTGCAGTTAAAGCTGTAAACTCTGTTCCTGGACCAAATGTTGAGGTCATCACATTTGCTTTTGCCATCATTATCATTGTAGCTACTGCAAAAAAGAACCCACATAAAGCATATATACTAATTCTAATCATTTTTGTCTTTATTCCTGAAAGTTTAGAAGCTTCTTCATTTCCTCCAGTTGCAAAAATGTATCTTCCAAAATATGTTTTTTTAAATACAATAGAAGCAATTGCAACAATAATAATTGTTAGCCAAATATCAAATGGAATCCCTAATAAGCTATCACTAATCAAAAAATCTAATGCGTGATCCAATCGATAAGTCTTGGCTTCAGAAATCATAAATGAAGCTCCTTGAAAGACCATCGCAGTAGCTAAAGTAGCGATTAAAGGGAAAATATTTACAGATGTTACAATTAATCCATTTAAAAAACCCAGTATTGCGCCAATCATAAGTCCAATCAAAATTGCAAGCCAGACAGGTATGCTTGAACTTACAATGAGAACCGCTGTAATTACGCCAACAAGCGACATTTGATAACCAACTGAAAGATCTATACCTCCACCAATCATAACAAAACTCATTCCAATTGCAGCTATAATAAAATAAGTATTTTGTGTGATTATATTAGTCAGATTTCTCCATGAGGCAAATAATGGATTAGCAAAGGAAAAAACAATAATCATTAGCATCAATACATATAGAATTGTATAGTTTTTATATTTTATAGTTTTTAATTTATATAATATAGTTTTACCTTTTTTTTTCATGTTATTCTCTCCTAATTATTCCCTGATGCCATATCAATTATTTTAGTTTGACTAAAATCTTTGCGATAAAGTTCTCCCATCAGTTTCCCTTCTGATAGAACCATAATCCTATCACTCATTCCAATTAATTCAACAAGATCTGAGGAAATCATAAGTATAGAATTTCCTTCATCTGCAAGTTGATTCATTAATTCATAAATTTCCATTTTTGCTCCTACATCAATTCCTCGAGTTGGTTCGTCAAATATTATAATCCTTGATTGTGCTCCAAGCGTTTTTCCTACCACAACCTTCTGTTGATTTCCTCCAGAAAGATTCCTTACAACTTGATTTAAAGAAGGCGTTTTAATATTTAATAAGTCTGAATAATATTTAGACTGTTTTATTTCTCTTTTTTTATCAACAAAAAAGCCATTTGAAAGATTCCTAATAGAGGCGATAGATAAATTAAATTGAATTGTTTTTTCTAAAAAACATCCCGTTCTTTTTCTATCTTCTGGGATTAGTCCCATTCCATAATAAATCGCCCTGTGTGGGGAATTTATTAATACTTTCTCCCCATTAATAAAGATCTCACCCTTATCCTTTTTTGCACCACCATATATAGCCATAGCCATTTCGGTTCTCCCAGATCCCATTAAGCCTGCAACACCTAAAATTTCTCCTTTACGTAAAGAAAAACTGATATCTTTGACTCCGTTACCAGACATATTCTTAACTTCAAGTGCTATATCATCATATTTGATTTTTCTTATAGGATAATCTTCTCTGACTTTTCTTCCCACCATCATTTCAATCATTTTTTTTCTTGTTACTTCTATGATTGGAAGAGTCGAAATTAAAATCCCATCTCTCAAAACTGTTACACGATCAGAAATTTTAAATATTTCTTCTAATCTATGAGAAATGTATATAATTGTAGTCCCATTTTTCTTTACTTCTTTAATTATTTCATACATTTTATTAGTCTCAGCGATTGAAAGTGGAGCGCTCGGTTCATCGAGCACTAACACTTTAGCGCTTTTTGAAACAGCTTTTACGATTTCTGTCAATTGCATTTGTGCGGGGCTTAGTTCAGAAACTTTTTGTCTAACATCAATATCAATATTATATTTTCTGAACAAAACCTCCGCTTGTGCAACTATATTTTTAAAACTGAAAAAATTCCCAACTTTATCACCTAAAAAGATATTTTCTGCTACTGACAAAGACTCAATTAAACTAAACTCTTGATAGACAACTTCTATCCCTTTCATCTTTGCTTCGTATAGAGATAAATGACTATACTCTATTCCTTGATAAACGATGCTACCTGATTCAGGATGAACTGCACCTGAAATAACTTTAATCAAAGTTGATTTACCAGCTCCATTTTCGCCAACAATTGCATGTACCTCACCTTCAAAAAAGTTGAGACTGACTTTGTTTAATGCTATGACGCCTGGATATGATTTTACAATATTATTCATTTCAAGAATAGGAATATTCATATTAAATCCTCTTTTCTAGATAACTAAATATTAATTATTAATGAACTTAATTTGAAATAATACCATTAGAAGCTCTTTGCACAGTATTAAGTGTAAGCCCATCTAAAGAAGTTACAGTTGCTAAAGCATCCCATGTGACTACAGTATAATCTTCTCCACTAAGCATATCTTCTATAATATCTCCCATTGCACCAACAAGATCCCCACCACCAAAAGCAACGCAACCACGAAGAACACCTTCACCATTTGCGGAAGCTAACAAAGTATCTCCTTCAGGTCCAAACATACCTACACCAAAAGTTGCATATCCGCTAGAATCAGCACCATTCAATGAATCCATAATTGCTTGTGAAGCCCCAGATGCCGCATCAGAATCATAACATAATACAATTTTTAAATTAGGATTAGTAGTCAATAAATTTTCTGTAGCGACCTGTCCATTTTGGAACATAGATGCTTCTACTTCTCCAACTTTATTTAACTCTGGAATGTAAACTGGATTTTCAATACGATTTGCTTCAGTCACAACACTTCCAGCAAGATTAATATAATCTCCATCGACATTCTTCAAATATGGTTCAAAAGCCATCTTCAATCCATTTGATCTTGCAATCGAATCTTCATTCAATGTACTAACAAGTACAGCTGCTTCTAAAGATCCAGCTGTTGCATCTGGATAATTTTCAGAAACCCATTCTTTTACCATTAATGCTTCGTATTCTCCAGCTAAAAACTGATCCATCTTTGCAACAGCATCTCTTGCGCTTTCTCCAGGTTCTGTACCTGCAACGAAAACAAGTATGCCTGCGTCCCTAGCATCTTCTAGTTTACTTACAAGACTCGATGTTTCAACTGGCATCACGAAAATAATCTTCACTTGCATCGTGACAAAATTATCTATTTGAGATGCTTGAGTGTTTGGATCATTGTTAGCATTTCCAACTTGAACATCATATTCTTCACCAAAACGAGCAGTAAATGATTCTTGGAAAGCAACCATTAAAGGATTATCCATACTCGTAAGGGATAATGCGACAATCTCTTTTTGTTCTTTCCCACAACTAAATAAAGCTAATGACAACATGAATAATGTAACAAAAATTATACCTTTTCTTCTCATATTAATTCCTCCGTTATTTTTATGATACACCTAAATGGTAGCACTTTCATTATTGACATGCAATTCGAAATAAGTTAAAATATATTCTATAAGGGAATAAATAGGTGGCGTAAATGAAAATTCAAATATTAAATGAGTTTATAGTTCTAGCAGATAAAAAGAATTATTCAGCAGCAGCTGATTTTCTTTATATCTCTCAATCGTCTTTATCAAAACATATATTGAATTTGGAAGATGAACTCGGCTTTACGATTTTTGATCGCAATACTAGAAATATAGAATTAACCCCTTATGGTCATAAATTACTTGAATATTCTAAAGCTATTTGTGACTTATATAATGGTTCCATATTAAAAATAAAGGATACTATAGATAATCAAAACGAAATTATCCGTCTTTCTTCAATTCCAGTCATGCCACATTATGCTATAACCAATGAAATCACAAATTTTAAGCTGAATCATCCCTTTGCTAAGTTTGTTATTACTGAACACGACTCAGCAGAATTATTAAACTTATTATTGACGAATCAAGTTGATTTAGCATTTATGAGAATTGAAGATGTTAAATCTGCGCATATTGAATATGTACCTTTTGTACAAGATGAAATGGTTGTCGTTCTACCTGATGAGCATCGTTATGCAAAAAACACCACCATACACATATCATTACTAAAGGATGAAGAGTTCTTATTTCTTCATGAAAATACATCATTGTATACCATTTGCGTGAATGTCTGCAAAGCAGCGGGTTTTGCACCTAATATAGTATATACAGGTCATCGTATTGAAAATATTTTAGATCTTATTGAAAAGGGTATGGGAATTTCACTATTAATGTCTAAACATGTCGAGTATTATCATGATACCAATGTAACTATTGTTAATCTTCATCCAAAAACAACTAGTGTAATTGGATTGTGTAAAGTAAAGAATCACGAGTTATCTATAAATTCACAAAAGTTTTGGAATATTGTTAAAGCTAAGCATATAAAATAAATTAGTAAGTAAAGTGTGCTTTTATTGCGGATTAAAAAAATAATTTCATTTACTTTTATAATCATAATAGCATTACTTACATATAAAGACAATCCTCTTAATCGAGGTGTCTTTATTTTTTTATCTTCTCTTATAATCTATAGTATCTTATTGAGAAAAATATAAATCGGAAAAATTAGAACATCTATTGATTATCAAATGCCTTATCAAGAATATTGTTTAGCTTGTTATAAATATATGTTGTGTTTTCAATCATATTTTAAAGACTTGTTATCACCTTTCTTTGCCTGGTGATGATTTTGCTTATGTTGTTATAAGTTTTACAATCTTAAGACCTTTTGTTTAATTTCTTAAAAATTTTATACCTATGAGCCAAAAATCTAGAAAACTTAGATTTAAAGAATTATTGAACACATATAAAAAGCCCATTTATTAGTTTAAATGAGCTGTTTTATGATTTTATTGGTGACCCGTAGGGGTTCATTTTATTAAAATAAATTAGCTTATATTCTATTTATTTCCCATTGTCATTGCCATAACTGCTTTAGCAGTATGCAATCTATTTTCAGCTTCTTGATAAACAATTGAATGTTTTCCATCAATCACTGAATCTTCTACTTCATTGCCTCTATCTGCAGGTAGTGCATGCATATAATATACATTTGGACTAGCTAACTTCATCATGTCTTCAGTACATTTCCAACCTTTATAAGATTCTAAAAGATCATCAATAACTGCTGTTGATTGATTATTAACCCAGCTTCCCCAGTTTTTAGGAATCACAACATCAGCATTCGTAAATGCTTCTTTCATATCATGAGTAATCTTAAATGATCCACCATTTTCTTCTGCATTTTTTCTTGCTTGTTCTACTGCCCAATCAGGTAGATCATAACCTTTAGGATAAGCTAATGTCACATCAATACCATATCTTGGAAATAATAAAATTTGAGTTAATGGTACACTAATTGGTTTCTTATGACTTTTTGCATAAGCCCAAATAATAGAGACTTTAAGTTTTTTAGTCGTCTTTGTGACCTCTTGAATTGTCATTAAATCAGCTAGACCTTGCATAGGGTGATAAATATCGCATTGAAGATTCATAATCGGCACAGTAGAATTGACTGCCATTTCACGGATATATTTGTTTCCTATACCCCAGTTACAATATCTACACGCAATACCATGACCATAAGATGAAAGAATTGTTGCAGTATCTTTAGCAGATTCGCCATGTGAAATTTGCATCGTAGAAACATCTAAAAATGTTCCATGACCTCCAAGATGTGCAATTCCCGCTTCCATAGAATTTCTTGTTCTTGTAGAAGCTTCAAAAAACATTAAGAACGCTGTCTTATTGGTTAGATAATCTGTAGGTTCATTATTTAAAAACTTTCTTTTAAGTTCTTTTGATACTTCAAGAAGTTTATCAATCTCTTCTTTTTTCCATTCTTCTAACGTAATGAAATGTTTACCTTTAAATAATGGTTTCATTTTATTTCTCCTTTTTAATGTGTTTTAAATACATAAGAGGAATTGCTGCATACATTGCGCAAGCCTCAATTAAATCCTTTTTCCAAGTCTTTTCGTTTGGCGCATGAGCTTCTTCTTCATGTCCTGGTCCAAAGCCAATACAAGGAATTTCATGTCTTCCCATAATTGATACACCATTTGTTGAAAATGTCCATTTATCAACAATTGGATTTTTTTTAAATAAGTTCTTATATGCATCAACCAAAGATTCACAGACAACATGATCTTCTTCTAGGACCCATGTTGGAAAATATGATTGTGTTGGATATACTAAACCAGTATATGCAGCTCTTTCATATGTATACATTTCTACTACAGCTCCAGCAGCTTTAACTGAAGGTAGGTCTCTAATTTCTTCTAATGCAGATAAATAAGTTTCACCATGTGTTAATCTTCTATCAATAGAGATTGAACATCCATCAGCAACAGCACATCTTGAAGGTGAACTAAAATATACTTGAGATACTGTCATTGTTCCTTTACCTAGGAAAGGATCATCTTTAAGTCTATCATTTAATTCTTTTACTTCTAATAAGATTGGAGCCATCTTGAAGATTGCGTTATCTCCTCTTTCAGGAGCACTACCATGACAACTCACACCATGTGTACTGACTTTAATTTCCATACGTCCACGATGACCACGATATATTCTACAGGACGTTGGTTCAGTAATGACTACAAATTCAGGTGTAACTTTATCTTCTTCAATAATATATTGCCAGCATAAGCCATCACAATCTTCTTCTTGAACGGTTGCAGTTATTAAAAGTGTATAATCGTCTTCAAGTTTCAATTCTTTAATAATTTTACCAGCGTAAACCATGGATGCCATACCACCTTCTTGATCAGAAGTTCCTCTACCACCAATAGTTTCTTCATCTTCATATCCTTCATAAGGATCAAAAGTCCAGTTTTTAATTTCACCAATACCAACAGTATCAATATGACCGTCCATAGCAATTAAATGTTTACCATGTCCAACCTTACCAAACAAGTTTCCCATAGGGTCTAGTGTTACTGAGTCAAATCCAACTTTAATCATTTCTTCTTTAATGCGTTCAATGACTTTTTTTTCATCACATGATTCACTAGGGATTCTAACCATATCTCTTAAAAACTTAGTCATATCCTTTTCATAGGCTTGAGCTTTTTTTAAAATGTCATCAAAAGGAATTTTTATCATAGTTCTTTACCTCTTTTTTCCAAAATCTTTTTATCATATTTTTTAATTAATTCATATTCATCATTCCAAAATTTCATATCTCTCATTTGATTTAAATAATCAATCGAATAATCAAATCTTAGCCAATCATGTTCTTTTTGTTTAAATAATCTTTCTTTTTTAGCCATAGATCTTAAATCATCAACATGTTCTGTATCAACTTTTAAGAAAATATCTTTAAACCATCTTCTTAAGACAAAGTCTTCAGTTTCTAAAACGCGGTGATTTAAATTATCAATAACACTGTTGTATCTATCATAACCATCGGTTGCAACTGTAACGATATTATCATTAGCACCTAATTTTAAATACTTAGCCATCTTGATTGCACCAAGAATATTACATATAGTAGATACACCAAATATATCTCTTAAACTTTCAGCAACTTTAGGATCAACACCATTTTCAACTAAAATATGTGGCGCATCATGGATGATCTTTAATCCTCTTACAGAATCTTCATCACTTATTAATGCCACAAAATCAGTTGTTAAAACATTATGAATTAATGTACACATCTTATCTCCGATACCTTCGATACGATGTTGTCCAACTCCGCCATTCATAAGTGTAGAACATTCATATGGTTCTAGTGCAACAACTCTTGCTTCTGGAAATGCTTGTTTAATTTGATCGCCTGCTGCCAATGTTCCTGCACTACCTGGTGCAGAAGCAAAGCATGCAATTCTTCCATTACCAATACCTTTTACAGCTTCAATTGCACTATTACCTGTAACATGTCTATGAAAACGATAATTAGGTAGTAATTCAAATTGTGCTAATGATCTATAATTAGGATTTTTCTTTAATTCATAAGTACGTTGCAACGTTAAGATAACATCAGATTCAGTACCTGGTGTTAAATCTAGTTTTGCACCATATCTTTTGATTCTATCATATCTTTCTTTACTCATATTATCTGGCATAATAACGATTGAATCGTATTTCATTAAATTACAAATATATGCAACACCAATTCCAAAGTTACCAGTTGATGGTCCTAAAATTGTATGTTTTTCTGGAATAATTTCTTTATCTACACATCCTTCAATAAGTGTAGAATATGCAGGTCCCACTTTGTGGGATCCAGAAGGAAAATATTTTCCTAATAAAACAACAATATTTGCGTCAACACCAGTTAATTCTTTAGGTAGTACAATTTTATTAACTTCATTGTTTTCATTTTTCCATGTAATATTAAATAAATTTATAGGATTTAATTCATCCTCTTTTGAATGTAGAGCTTTCTTTCTAATTTCAGGATCTATATGACTCGGATTAAGCATTTCATCATATGTAGGTCCAAACGGTACTTTAGGCATGTCTTTTTTCTCCTTTTTCTTCTATTATTTGTTTTAAGTCTTCTAGTCTAGGTTTAACTAACGTTGGTGCCTTTACTGCTTTTTGTGCGTTTAAAGGATCCTTTAGACCATTACCAGTCATAATGATTGTTACTGTTTCATTTTCTTTGATGATTTTGGTTTTGATTGCTTCTTTTACACCTGCTAAAGCTGCCACTCCAGCTGGTTCTCCGAAGATACCTTCGCTACTTCCTAACTGTTTCATACTTTGTAAAATTTGTTCATCTGTTATAGCTATCCAAGCACCAGATGATTTTTTAACTGCTTGTATTGCTTTAACAGGATTTCTTGGAATACCAACAGAAATACTATCAGCTATTGTGTTTTCCATTGCTTCTTTTAAAGGTTTGCTATTTATATATGCATCAACAAAAGGTGAACATCCCGTGCTTTGAACACCTAATAATTTAGGTATTTTTTTTATTAATTTTAATTGCAGTAAATCATAAAATCCTTTATAAACTCCTGCAATTGTGCATCCATCACCTACTGAAACTGCAACCCAATCTGTTAATCTAAATTTAAGCTGTTCTGCAATTTCTAAAGCCACTGTTTTTTTACCTTCTACTAAGTGAGGATTTATCGCTGCATTCCTGTTATACCACCCATACTCATTAATCGCAAGTTTTGATAGATTAAACGTGTCTTTATAGTCTCCATCAACACTAATAACCTTAGAACCATAAATTAATAACTGATTAAGCTTTCCTACAGGAGCTCTTTTAGGAACAAATATAACAGTCTTTAATCCCATACGTGCAGCATGACAAGCTAAGCTTGATGCTGCATTTCCTGTTGAACTACAGGAAATTGTATCATATCCACTCTCAATTGCTTTTAGGACTGCTATTCCACTTGCTCGATCTTTGAGACTTGCACTTGGATTTAATCCTTCATCTTTAATGTATATTTTTTTAATATGCAACTCTTTTTCTAAATTATTTGATCGATATAACGGTGTTCCACCTATTTTAAGCATTTGATCGATATGTGTTTTCTCTACTGGAAGCATTGGCATATAACGCCACATTGTAAATTCTTCTTGTTGTTTAAAATAGTTTATATCAACAAATTTACGCATTGCTTCATAATCATATTCGATATCTAAAATACCTTTTTCTCCACAAGAAGGACATGTCATGATATCTTTGTCATAATCAAGTGTTTGATTGCATAATGTACACCTATATTGTTTTATAAAACTCAATTTTTCACCTTCTTATTTATTTCAATTGGAACAATCTTAAATAAATCGACATCAAACAATCCTCTATCAGTTAATTTAAGTTTCGGAATAACTGGTAGCGCAAGAAAAGCTAGTGATATAAATGGATCATCAACATCAGGATTTAATCCCATTTTTTGGATTTTTCTTTTCATTCTAAGTAAAGTTTCTTGCACTATAACTTCAGAATGAGCTGTCATGATACCACCAACTTCTAATTCAAGAGATTCTGTTACTTTACCATCTTGAACTAAAACAATCCCACCTTGTATTTCTTGAATCATTTTTGCTGCTATGGACATATCTTTATCAGATGATCCTACGATAATTAAATTATGAGAATCATGAGCAATTGTCATCGCTAGTGCTCCATTTTTAAGTCCAAAGCCTTCCACTAGACCAATACCGATATTTCCTGTATGACGATGCCGTTCAACAACTGCAAGTTTTAATATATCTATGTTTTCATCATAAACAAACTTTTTGTTTTCTACTTTAACTTTTCTAATAAGTTCATGAGTTGTTATATTATTATGAATTAATCCTATAACACGAACTTCTGAACTGTCTAAATACAAATCAAAAGATAATTGATCATCTAAATGAACTGTATTGATAACTGCTTTAGGTATTTTAGTTGTTGCTTCAAATAAAGGTTTATCATCTTTAGCTACAATCTTACCTTTGTAGTAAACAGTTTCGGGTTCTATATGATATAAATCACTAAATACGATTAAATCAGCTTGCTTATTAGGTGCAATACCACCTAAATGATTTAGACCATAGCAATTAGCCGCATTTAGCGTTGCCATTTTAATCGCATCTATTGGTGCTATACCTGACTCTATCGCAAGATTTACATTAAAATTGATATGTCCTTCTTCTTTAATATCAAACGGATGTTTATCATCTGTACAAAATAATACTCGATTGATATTATCTTTATTTAAACCTTTTAAAAGTGCTCTTGTATTTCTTGTTTGTGAGCCTTCTCTTAAATGAACATACATACCTCTTTTAATTCTTTCAATCATAGATTCAGATATTGAACATTCATGATCAGTTTGCACACCTGCTGCAATATATGCATTTAAATCATTACCCATAATGTCTGGTGCATGTCCATCAATCTTTTTTTCTCTCATAAGTTCAATTTTATGATGAATGTCAGCTTCACCATAAATAACTGAAGGATAGTCCATAACTTCACCTAATCCAATTACTCTTGGATGGTTCATAAATGATGCAATATCATCTACACTTATCGTAGCGCCATTATTTTCATCTTTTGTTGCAGGAACACATGATGGAATCATCATGTAAACATTAAGCGGTATATGTTCACTACTTTCCAACATAAACTCTATACCCTTAGTGCCACAAACGTTTGCAATTTCATGTGGATCAGCAATAACAGTTGTTGTTCCTTTAGGTACAACAATTTTAGAAAATCCAGGAGGTGTAAGCATTGAAGACTCAATATGTACATGACCATCGATAAAACCAGGAGCAACAAATTTGTGATTTATATCATGTTCTATTTCTCCATGATAAGAACCAACCCCAACGATTGTTCCATTCTCAATAGCTATATCACCGACTTCTATCTCACCACTATACACATTAATGATCTTTGCTTGTTTTAGCACAAGTTCAGCTTTAATTTCTCCTCGAGCTACTTTCATAATTCTTTGATAATCCATAAAGCACCACCCAGTCTATATTTTTCTAATAAAATCCTCAATCAAATTAAGTGCAACTTGACTTCGATATATTTTATTAGATCTTTGATCATCAATTGGTTTAATCAATTTTTGATAATCATTTAAAATTTGTTGCATATTATCTTTTAATTCTTGAACACTTATATTTTTATAACGATTTTCTATTTCTAAATTTCTTACAACAGTCATAAAGATTGCTCCTAAAGCAATTCTAATATCAATAACAGTTCCTGAATTAATCTTTACTGCTCCAGCAAAAGAAACTTTAGAGATAGCATCTGCTCTTCTTCCTCCAACTTTTACCCAAGATGTTTGGCTAAAGTTATGAATAGGTAAAATGATTTCTGTAATCAATTCATTTTTGGCAATTGATGTCTTTCTTGGACCTAAAATAACTTTACTAATCGGAATCTGTCTTTCTTGATTAAGACTTGATAAAACAACTATAGCATCCATTAAATATAGCGCAACTAAGCTATCTCCAGCAGGTGATGCATTTGCAATATTGCCTGCAAGTGTCGCAACATTTCTAATACCTGGTGAAGCCATCTCTATGATGACGTCTTTAAGTAACTGAGGGACATCAGGATGATGCAACAAAGTTTCTAAAGATGTCATGGATCCTATTCTAATTTTAGTTTCATCTTTAATTACATATTTTAATTCATCTAAATTAAACGCATAAAGTATATTTGTATTAAATAGTGGTGGCAGATCTGCAGTATTTCTTTTTTGAATCATCAAGTCAGTACCACCTGCAATAACTTGATAATCTTCTTGGTTTAAATATGTTATTGCTTCTTTTAGATTCTTAGGGATTATTTGTTTCACCATAGTCCATCCCCCTTTTTAGAAGCTGTTTTCACTGCTTTGACAATCATGTTATAACCTGTACAGCGACATAAATTTCCCGAAAGACCTATACGAATTTCATCTTCACTAGGTTTTGGATTTTGATTTAATAAACTTTCAGCAGCAATCATCATACCCGGTGTACATATACCACATTGAGAGCCACCTTCTTCTAATATAGCATCAGCTAATGCTTGATATCTTTTTGTTTTCGTAAAACCTTCAATGGTTACAATTTCTTTTCCTTCAACATTTGCTAAAGGTAGACAACAACTATGAACAATGTGACCATCAAGTAAAACAGCGCATGCTCCACATTCTCCTTCGCCACATCCTTCTTTAGGACCTGTTAATCCAAAATGATTTCTTAAAACATCTAAAAAACGCATGCTAGGATCTAAATTCAAATCAACATCTTTACCATTTAGTTTAAATTTTATATTAGTCATGATTAATCAACTCCATCATATATTCTGGTGTTGCCGGGATTTTCTTAACTTTCCTTTTAATTGCTTGTTCTATAGCTAGCGCAACAGCAGGTGCTCCACCAACTAGCGTTAGTTCTCCAACACCTTTTGCTCCATATGGACCTAATATATAAGGATTTTCCATAATATGAGTTTCTGTTTTTGGCATATCTACTGAAGTAGGTATGATATAATCTGTCATTGTTTTTTGTCTTATTTTCCCATTCTCGTGTTTCATTACTTCTAAATATCCATAAGCTACGCCTTGTGCAATACCACCATCAGCTTGACCTAAAACCATACGCTCATCAATTGCTTTGCCTACATCATAGACACTCCAAATACCTTTAAGGTTTGCTTGAAATGTAACTGGCGACACTTCAACTTCAACAATGTTTACACCCCATGAGTATGCAGGATATGCATCACCATGCAATGTATCTTCATCCCATTTAATATATTCGGGTTGTTGATATCTTTCATTGACAACCATTTCTTGATCATCAATCCAAGTCTCTTTAAGTTTTAATGCTGCTCTAGCAAGAAGACCACCAACAATCATAATAGTTCTAGATGCGACAGTTGGTCCTGAATCAGGAACAAAATCAGTATCTGGATTATTAAAAGTAACTTGATTTGATGGAACATCTAAAGTTTGTACAACTATTTTTTTAAGAGCAGTTTTAGCGCCTTGTCCCATTTCAACTGCGGCAACCAAAATATAAACTTGATTATCTTTATCTTTTCTTAGTCTAACTTTTGCATTGATATGTGTGCTTTCACCACTACCAGTGAATCCACATCCATGTAAAAACCAACTCATCCCAATACCTTTAAAAGATTTAGGATCTTGATAAGTTTCATATTTTTGTTTATAATCAGAAATTTCCATAGCCTTATCTATCATTTTTTTCATAATAATTGGATCTCTAAAAACCCCACCAGTTGAAGTTAAATCATTTTGTTTTGCTAAATGATTTAATCTAAAAGGAAGAGGATCAATATCTAGTTCTTTTGCAATATGATTCATAAACATCTCAAAAGCAAAAATCATTTGTGGTGCACCAAATCCTCTAAATGCTCCATTTGGAACAGTATTAGTCTCATAAACATCACCAGACACATCTAAATGATCCACTGTATAAGCATCTGTTGATGCAATCATAGCTCTAGCTAAAACTACACCACTTAATCCCGTATATGCTCCACTATCTAAAGATACATGAGCTTTAATACCTTGTATATGATGATTTTCATCAATAGCTGCAGTCAATTTAATTTTGGAAGGATGACGTTTAGTTGTTACTGCCATATCTTCTTCACGTTCATAGATCATCTTAATAGGTTTACCTATTTTTTTAACAGCAACTGCAAGTTGGCATGCCATAACTGATGGGAATTCTTCTTTACCACCAAATGCTCCACCAACTGTAGGTTGAATTACACGAACCTCATCATCTTTACAATCAAGGGCTGATATAACAGCATTTTTAACATAATAAGGACATTGGATAGATCCTATTAATGTTATTTTCTTGTTTTCCTCAGGATATGCAATAAATCCTTGAGGCTCTATATAAGCTTGTTCTTGATAACCTGTCTCATATGTATGTGATACAATCTTATAAGGTTTCAAAAAAGCTTGTTCTATATTTCCTTTTTTAAACTTTTTGTTTATAACACTTTTTTTATATTCAAACAATGGTTCTAATATTGTATATTCGATTTTTATGTTATCAATAATTTGATTGATGACTTGTTTATCTTTACCGATAACAAGCATAATAGGTTCCCCAATATAATTGACAGTATGTTCTGCAAATATTGGCCAATCTTCAAAAATCATTTTGACAAAGTTTTTCCCAGGAATATCTTTATAGTCAACGATAAAATAATCCTTAGGTAACTTAGGGATTTCAATACTATCTATTTTAGCTTTTGGATGTATAGATCTTACTGTCTTAGCAAACAGCATTCCATCCATTTTAATATCACTGACATAAATTGCTTTACCAGAAACCTTTTCAACATGATCTTCTTTTTGTATTGATTTACTGATATCCTTCATTTAATCACTCCCCTATTCCATAGTAAGTGCATTGGTTGGACATTTAGCAACACATAGTCCACATTCAAAACACTTATCAGGATCTATCGTTATTTTATCTTTCATGGTAATCGCAAAATATGGACAAACATTAACACATAAATTACATTTAATACATTTATCTTCAATTAACTTAGGTATGCTTGCTTCATATTTAACGTTATTTTTTAAAGTTGTGTTAATCACTTCTTCTACACTTTTAAATCCATAGGCTTCTAATCGACTTGGTAAATCTTTAATTATTTTAGCGTATAGTTGTTTGCCTTTAAGTAATGCTGCAGAAAGCATTTGAACAGCTGATGCTCCAGCAAGTAAGAATTCTATAACATCATCTGCTGACCCAATACCACCAACACCTATAACTGTTAAGCTTGGTTCAGCTTTTTTAATGGTATAGATAGTTGCTAAAGCTAAGTTTTTAATTACAGGTCCACTTGTCCAAACAAATCCACTTTCGTTGCCATATAAAATTGATCTAGATTGGATATCAATTTTCATGGTTGGCCCTAGGGAATTAATTGCCACAACACCGTTTGCTCCATTTTCTTTAATGACTTTAGCAAACTCAGCCGGGTTAGGAATATGAGGACTAATCTTCATATAAAATGGTTTTTTGGTATGTTTTCTAATCATTTTAACTGTATCTGCAATAACGGAAATATCAGTTCCAACATAATGTGTAGATATTTCAAAAGCATCCGCAAATTGATCAAACAAAGGAATTAATATTTCCATATCTTCCTTGCTATAACCAACACTTATAATTAAAGGTCTATCTTTTGTAAGTTTATATTCAGGAAGAAATTCTTCTGCCCATTTTTCTTTTGAATATTCACTCCATAGTTCACTATTCATAACATATTGTTTATCACCATAAATACATGGTTTTGGAATATGTGGAGCTTTAGTAGATATGGTTTTTGTCACAACAGCGCCACATCCAGCATCTTTCATAAATAATAGTTTTTCAGTATCTCCAACTAATGGCCCTGAAGCAGGCATTAAAGGATTTTCTAATGTCAATCCATCAAACGTTGTTTTTAAATTCATAATTTCACCTCTTCATCTATTCTTTTCCAAAGTTTTTCTGCATATGTCAAAGCTTCTTTATATTGTTTTTTCAATATATTATCCACATCATAATTCATAACAACTTGACATCCTGATACATAAACATCTTTTGGTTTAAAACTATGGAATAATCCAAAGAATACATGTCCAAATGCGTTATCTTTATTCATTGGTGTTGGTGCTACATATGGGATCATAAGTAAATCTGATACATATCCTTTTTCTATTTTCCCTGATTTGATATCTAATATTTGATTGACATAATCATATGTGTCATTAATCATTTGTTTAAGCTCATTTAATCCAAATAGATTAGGTGTTTGATCTAATAAATGAGTTGCATAATACAAAGTTAAATATTCAGTTGTTATTGCTGATGATATACCATCATTACCAACAATCACTGGAATGCCGTAATCTCTAAATTTCTTAAGTGGTGGAACTCCAACACTATTATTCATATTAGAAGAAAAATTAACTGCAATCACACAATCATGATTTTTAATGATTTCTAATTCTTCATCATCTACATAGATCGCGTGTGCGATAATACTCTTTGGATTTAAAAGACCATGTCTTTCTAATCTCTTTAATATGCTTTCGCTATATTTTTTTCTACAATCTTGTTCATCAAGAACACTTTCAGCAACATGAATATGAATAGGCATGTCACCGATTACTTTTTTAACACGCTTTAAAGTTTCTTCTGAAAGACTCATTGAAGCATGTAGACCAAATAGTCCTTTAGTGAATGCTGAGTGGTTGTTCTTACTAAAATCAATATTTTCTTTAATTGCTTTTTCGACAGGAAATCTATCACTTGTCTCAAAGGCAAACACACCTCTTAAATGTGCTTGGTCTACAACTGCTTTTTTTAATGACTCTAATGAGCCTAAAATTTCAATACCACTTGCGTGATGATCAATTAAAGTTGTTACACCATTTTTCATATGATCGATTGCACTAACAATACCACTATAATATGTTGTTTGATTATCTAGATTACGATCTAGTTTCCACCATAATTGATCAAGGATATCTTGAAAGTTTTTTGGATGAAAAGGCACGCTCATTCCGCGTGCAAAAGTTGAATATATATGTGTATGTCCAGTCACTAATCCAGGCATAACTAAATGATCATATCCATCTATAATTTCATAGCCTTTATCCTTAAATTCTATCATCAAACCGACTTCAATAATCTTATCGTCAAAAATAACATATCCATTATCTATGAATTGATTAAAATCATAAATCTTAGTATTAATAATCGCCTTTATCATAGAAAATCACTTCCTTTAATAAGTTGACCTTTGTGTTTGATTAGAAGTCCATCTTTTAAAACAAATTCTCCTCTAACTAAAGTTGATACAACTTTACCAGCTGTTAAAAGATTTTCATATACTGAATAATCACAAGTTCCATGGTTGCCATGAACTCTTGTGTTCATATCTTTTTTAAAGATTGTAATATCCGCATCAAATCCTTCTTTGATTTGACCTTTTGTATGAAGTCCTTGAGTAAATGCGACTCTTTTAGTCATTTTTTCAATTGCTTCATCGCCTAAATGATATCTCATGATGCCTAAAGCATGTTCAATGCCACCAATGCCCAAAGGCATTTGACTTAATGTAGGTTTAATTTTATCTTTTTTCATAAATGCACAATGATCAGTTCCAATTGTATAAACTAAATCTTGATATTTATGTAATAATTGTCTTTCTTCTTCAGTTCTTAGTGGAGGTGCAAAAGTATATAAATATCCATCTTTACGTTCTAATACTTCTTTATTAAACGTAAAATATTGAGGGCAACTTTCAACAAAGAAATGCTGATTCAAAATATCAGGATAATTTTGAATCAATGCTTCAAGTGTCTTTCCACTACTTAAATGAACCATATACATATAGCCTTTAGTTTCTCTTGTATATTTAGCTAATTTAAGCGCTTCTGTTAATTCACTTTTTGATGGTCTACTTACTGTTAAATCTTTATATGTAAACTTTGGATCTAAACGAATCAAATCATCGTTTTCAATATGTGCCATAATCAAAAAATGATATTTTTTAGATAATTTGAGTAACTCTATAATTTCTTTATCATAGGTTCTTCTATCTGAATCAGAGTAGGTCGTAAATAATTTAAGTGTATTCATGCCTAATTCTTTCATCTTTTTCACATAAGCTTCTAAATCACCTTTAGGATTTTTGATGCATGCATGAAAATGATAATCAATCACACTTTTTTTGGCTAGAGCTAATCTTTCTTTATATGATCTTTCTAACTCTTTTACACAATCAGTAGGTTCTAAAAAATCAACATAAGAAGTGACTCCACCATAAAGAGCTGCGATACTTCCAGTATAAAAATCATCGACAGATTTAATAAATCCTAAATCTAATTCAAAATGGACATGAGGATCAATAATTCCAGGAAGCACTTCTAATCCCTTTGCATCAATTACCTCAAGTGCAGGCAAAAGCTCTTCGCTAATTAAAGCGATTTTTTCACCTTTAATATATACATTTGTTTGTTTCCACAATTTATTAATATAAACTTTTGAATTTATGATTGCTTTATCATACATAAAAGACTCCTATCTAGATACTTCAATAACCTTTACATCCTTAAGATTATAATGTTCTTTAATTTTCTCTAATAAATCTGATCTTGTTGTCACAATTAAATCTAAATTTGCTTCTATTATTTTATTTAAAATACGATCATATCCATGTCCATCAAGTTCAAGTGCGCCTATTTCATCTAAATAAATAGGTTCTACTTTCTTTTTGATCATTTTTTCTATTGATTTTTCTACCCAACTTAAAGTAAATAAATTTATTAAGTAAGGCCCAATTTTTCCTGTACTAATAAAACTTTCAGAATAATAGTTCTTATGAAGCATTAAAACTTTTTGTTCTTTTGTTGATAATTTTGTAGCTAAAAAACTATGAACATTAGTCCCATCCATTTTTTTAATCGCAATAAACCCATCACCTTTTTTATCTTCATGATACATTAGTTTTAAAGCTGTTGTTTTGCCTTCATTGATTTTCCCAGTAACGATTGTTATCATCAATAGCCTCCCTCATATGTTTTTGACTTTTTTTGCCAAAATGAATTGATAATATTTCAGCTGCTATTGAAATTGCAATATCCTCTGGTGCTCCGCCGCCTATATCAAGCCCTATTGGCGAATAGAAATTCTTTAAATTAACTTTTTTACCAAATTTTTTATATGTCTCTTCTAAATATATTTTAAGTTTGTCAATTGAACAAAGCATACCGATATATTTAGGATTCAGTTTTAATTCCAAAATCTTATTAATCACATGATAATCATATGTATGTGATGGTGTACAAACCACTACAAAACTATTATCTTTGATTCCATTTTTTTCAATAAAGTCAGCAAAATGTTGATGAACAACTACATCTGCTCCTTTAAAATCATCTATAATTTCTTTACGTTCATCAATAACAGTAACATGAAAATTTAAAGGTTTCAAAACTGGAACAAGTGCTTGGCCAACGTGACCTCCACCAAATATGTAAACAAAATTCTTAACCCCTAAAAATTCATAAAACAATGTAACAATACCTCCACAAACCATAGGAAGTGTTTTGGCTTCAGGTGTGACTTTACCTTTATCAAGTAAATATTTTTCAGTTAAGTGAGCTCTCAATTTAATAAGGCTTTTTGCTTTTTCGATTGCATAGTGTTCTAATGCTCCACCACCAACAGTACCAAAAAACTCACCTGTTTCGACAACAAGTAACTTTTTGCCTACCTCAACAGGTCCTTCGCCTTCTTTTTGAATCGCAGTAATCAAAACCATATCAATACCTTTTGCTTGATTATCTACAATCTTTGAATATAAATCAATCATCTCATCAGCTCTTTTCTGTAGGTGTATTTTTTATAAGAATATTGTTAGTACGACTGCAAAAACAAATGTTGATAATGATAAAATAGCATTTGGTTTAAAAACAAATGATACTTTTTGATTAATACCAATACGTATGATGTGAATCAAACCTAATACCAACGCTTCTATTAATCCAAGCATGATAACAAAATCAAACATATTTGATAAACTTGCTAATTGTGAAAATTGAAATCCAGTTAATGCATTATTAATAGCTATATTTCCCAAGAATAACAATCTCCATGAAAATCCTACGACAGCAATACCGGTAACTACAGATGGAATACTATTTTTCTTAAACAATGGTATAAAGACTACAAGAACAAATGATTGTAACATGATTGCAATCATTGGATTATAAGTTTTAATAGCAGGTAATCCTGGCATAAATAAATTAATAGCTTTTATAGTTGCTGCAATAGCTGCAACATAAATCATTGCTTTTCTTGATTTAGTGTTTTGATAAGTAATCAGCATTAAAGTTGCTGCGATTGGAAACATAACACTACCAGATACTAATGGAGGTAAAAACTGTAATACATATCCCAGTGTTGCTTCTAAAATCCCCCAAATAGCCCCAAAGAACAATACGTAAATCCAAATACTTTTAGTTTCTTTCATTTTTTATTCTCCTTTTGTTTAAGTTCTAACATGCCTTGATATATTTTTTCAGCAGTTATTGGTAATTTTGTAATTCTCACACCTGTTGCATTATATACTGCATTAGCTAATGCTGCAGGAGGTGTATCGATTCCTATTTCTCCAACTGATTTTGCTCCAAATGGACCTGATTCTTCATAACTGTCAGCAAATTCAGTCGTTAATTTATGAATTGTTTTAGTTGTTGGTATTGTATAGCTTAAAAATCCATTTGATATAAGTTTACCTTTATCTGTATATTTAACATCCTCATATCCTGCCATACCTAGGCCTTGAACAATTCCACCTTCAACTTGACCTTGGGCAAGTTTAGGATTGATTGTCATTCCACAATCAACAACACTAACATAATTTAAAACTTCATACTCAAATGTTTCTTTATCGATTTCAATTTCTATAAAACCTGCCATAAATGGTGGCGGTGATTTAGTTCCTACATAACTTCCTGTAGCAGTTAATTGTTTTTGATCTTCATTATAGGTTAATCTATTACCTAATTCTGATAATGTTATTTTTTCTTCTTTTGATGAGAACGTAATTCCATCAAATTCAACATCTTTTATATCTATTTTAAGTACATGTGCAGCTTCTTTTAGCAACATATTTTTCATAATTTTAGCTGCGTTTAAAACTGCATTACCTGAAACATATGTTGTACTTGAAGCATAAGCACCTGTATCAAATGGTGTTAAATCAGAATCTGATGAATAAACGATAACTTTATCAACTGTAGTCATTAATTCTTCAGCTGCGATTTGAGCTAAGATTGTATCACTACCTTGACCAATATCAGTTGCTCCTACCATTAAGTTATAAAAACCATCATCATTAAATTTAATAGTCGCAGCTCCCATATCGATATATGGAATACCACTTCCTTGCATTGCAAGTGCCATACCAACTGATCTAATCTTTGTATCACTTATTTCAACTTTAGGATATGTCTTATACCAATCAATTAATTCTAAACCTCTTTTAACACAATAATCTAATTTACATGTTTCCATGTTCATTGCGGTACCTTCAGTACCTTCACCCATGATTTCAAATATCGGTGATGTTTCACCTTCACGGATCATATTTTTTTGTCTAAAGACTATTGGATCCATATCAAGTTTCGCACATAGCATATCAACAGCAGATTCTAATGCAAAATTACCCTGAATTGCGCCATAACCTCTATATGCTCCTGCAGATACATGATTTGTATATACGACTTGACCTGCAAACTTCACAGCATCAACTTTATTATAAAGCGGTAATACTTTAGCCCCAGTAACCATAAAGACCGTTAAAGCGTGTTCTCCATATGCTCCTGTGTCTGATAACACAAAACAATCAATTGCTTTTAAGGTTCCATCCTTCATTGCTCCTAATTTGATATCAATTCTCATAGGATGTCTTGTATATGAAGATTCAAATACTTCTTTTCTTGTATAAACAATCTTTGAAGGTTTTCCTGTTCTTAAAGTAACTAATGCAACAAACATTTCACCATGAAGTGCTTGTTTCCCACCAAATCCACCACCGACTCTTGGTTTAATGATTCTAATTCTAGAAAGTGGAAAATCAAGTGTTTGTGATAAGATTCTACGCACATGAAAAGGCGTTTGCGTTGCTGTATAAATAACTAATCTATTTTGAAAATCTATTCTAGCATTAGCTGTGTGAGGTTCCATCATTGCATGCGCTTGAGCTTGTGTGTAAAATGAATGTTCTATGACAACATCACAATCTTTTAAAACATCTTCAGCTTTTCCAACTTCCATCTCGTAAGTTGCTGCAACATTCTTCTTTGGAAGAAATCCAATTGGAAACATTTCTTTTATTCCATCTTCAGGATGAATAATAGATTTATGTTCAAATGCTTTTTCAAAATCAAGAACAGGTTCTAATATTTCATATTCAACTTTTATTAATTTTAGAGCTTTTGTTGCAATATCATCATTTATTGCTGCAACACATGCTACTTCATCTCCAACATATCTGACATATTCATCTAATATAAATTTATCATGTGGTGATGGTTCAGGGTATCCCTGACCAGCACGTGTAAATGATGTTCTTGGAACATCATGATGTGTGATAACAAGTTCTACACCATTTAACGCTTGCGCTTTTGAAACATCTATTTTTTTAATTTTCGCAAATGCATGAGGACTTCTAAGAATTTTAATGATTAATGAATTGGGATCAGCTAAATCATCTGTATAAGCTGGTCTACCCATCATAATACCTTTACCATCTATTGAAGGTGTTTTATGATTAACTATTTTCATTTTTTGACCTCCAGATAACTTTTTATTGCTTTAAATTGAGCATGATATCCAGTACATCTACATAAATTACCAACCATGTAATCTTTAATCTGTTCATCAGTTGGATTTTTTAATTCATGTTTAAGTGCATAAACTGTTAGTGCCATACCTGTATTACAAAAACCACATTGGTCTGCGCCTTCTTCTCCAAAGAAATCACTGATTTCTTCAACTTCTTTTTGAAGACCATCAACTGTAGTAATTTTATGCCCATCAGCTCTTGCTGATAAAACTGAACATGATAGAACAGGTTTGCCATCCATTAAGACGGTACAAGCTCCACATGTTGATTTGTCACACCCGTTTTTAACACTAGTTATATGATTGTTTCTTAGTGTTTCTAGAAGGTATTCATTTTGAGCTATTTCAAACTCACGATCTCTACCATTTAAATTTAATTTGATCTTCATTTGGATGTCACCTCCTTGATGCCTCTTTTAACATATGTTTTAGCTAAAACTTCTCGATACTCTTTGGTTGCTGCTTTATTAGATCCAAGTTTAACTGTATCTAAAACAATTTCAACTGTTTGTTCAAGAACTTCTTCTGTAATTTTTTCTTGTTTATTTAAAAACTCTGCAGCTTCATGTGAAAGCATTGCAACACTTGGACGTGATCCAAGTGATATTTTATATGTATGATTTTCTTGATATACCGCAATATCTAGAATTGCAAACTCAAGTGTTGTTCCTGATACTTTTTTAAAGAATCCTTTTCCTGGACTTTTTTTAATGATGATATGTGTTAAAATATCTGTCATCTTACCTTTTGTATTTAAAAAGTCTTCTAAAGATATTTCTTTTTTTGGAAAAAAGAGCAGTTTAACATCAAGGGTTAAAAGTGAAGTGATAAAATCAGAAAATGCATATCTTCCAGCAATTGTTCCACCTATAGTCGCGATATTTCTAAATCCAACACCTAATATATTACTTAAGCTTTCACTTATAAAACCTTTGCCTAAAGCTTTTATAGCTAAATTGGATTCAATTTCATAAAGTGTCACTAAAGCGCCAATTTCAATTGCCTCTTTAGTTTCAATAATTTGATCTAACCCTAACTCACATAAATCAATAAGTGTATCTAAAGTTGATGAAGATTGTTTTAGCCAAGTTCCTCCTCCTAAAATTGAGTTTTTAGGATTCTGATTTAAAATTTCATAAGCCTCTTTGAGTGATTTTGCTTTGTGATATAGATTAATTTCCATCTTTATCTTCCTAATATATATATGTAGTCCTAAATATATATTAGACTCTCCTTCTTTATAGTTTTTTGACGCGGACTACTTTATAATTGAATTAGATCATATCACAGACTAGTTTACTTCTTCCTTACAGCGCTTTTGCGACTGGTTTAGAAAGGATATAGCTGTGACTTTAATTAAATATGGTAATGAGTTGGATACAGCGCTTTATGCGACTGGTTATTTCTTATTAGGTTACATCGATTAAAGTTTACAGTCTTTGCACGTGATGATCAAAGAAAGGATTGATTTTTATGATTTACATAGGCATTGATGTCGCCTCAAACAAACATGACATCGTTATAACCAATAACCTCGGTGTCCTTTTTAAGAAACCTTTTAAAATTATAAATGATTTAGAAGGATATAAAAAACTCCTCAGTGAGATTAAGTTAGCTAAAGAGTTCTTTTGTGATCAAATAGTTCGTATAGGGCTTGAATCAACTGGGCATTATAGCAGAAACATCCTGCATTACCTCATCCGTGGCGGATATGATGTAATGTTCATTAATCCATTATTAACCAATATGGACCGTAAAGCATCTTCAGTTCGTAAAACGAAAACTGATTCTATTGATGCGAAGGCTATTTGTATGTTTCTTATTAGAAATCAAAATGATTTCAAACCCTATACACTTTCATCATATCACATTGATGAACTCAAAACACTAGTCAGATTAAGAAAATCCTTGAAAAAACAAATCAATAAGGATGTCAATCAACTACACGCATATATTGACCAAGCTTTTCCTGAATATAATAAAATTTTTAATAAACTTGTCAGTAAAACTTCATTAGCTGTTCTTGCACGTTATGCTTCTTTATCAGAATTAAAAAGGGTTAGACTAAATACGTTAATCGAATTAATTAAAACGGCGTCTAAGGGTCACCTTGGACTCATACAAGCTAAAGATCTTAAATCCTTGCCTCTGACCTCAATTGGTATGGATAGTCAAGCTTTATCCTTTTCAATCAAAGGTTCTATTGTGCGTATTAATTTACTAAACGATCAAGTCAGTTTAATTGAAGAAGAAATAAAACTTAATGTAGATATGACGAAGACGACCTTACTTTCTATTCCAGGAATCAGTTATACGACAGGTGGTATTATTTTAGCTGAAATCGGTGATATCAGCTTATTTAAATCCGCTGATGCATTACTTGCTTTTGCTGGTCTTGACCCTTCTGTTTATCAATCTGGTAAATTTGAAGGTAACTATAGGATTTCAAAACGTGGTTCTTCAATCTTTAGATGGGCTATGTTTCAATCTGCTCAAGCAATTGTTAAATTTGATCCTACCTTTAAAGCATACTACCTAAAAAAGAAAGCTCAAGGTAAGAAGCATCGTAATATCATTGGTCATGTCACTAAAAAACTGATGCGTGTTATATACTCTATTTTAAAAAATAATTCTACCTATATTAAATAGGTTCATTAGCCATATTTAGTTTCCAAAGAACTTGGTGTTTCATAGACATCCTTTTTTAGTTTGCCTTTATATCAAAACCATTATTTTTATTTTATACTTGACTTATTTAGAATAGTTGGCTTTCTTAATGGTTTTTCAAGTTTTAAATAGTCTTCAATAGTATCAATATCTTTTAAGACATTTGGATCATTTGTTTCTATAATTTCTAAATCGTGTTGATTTCTAAAATCTCTTAGATTTGATGAATCAGGTTCATCAATAAGTTCTTTGATTAAATGCTTTTGAATAAAGAGTGGATGTCCTTTTCTTCCTTGATAACTAGGCACTCTCATTTCTTTAGTTCCTTGTAGCAATTTTTCATAAGTAAGGGCATCTACAAATGGACAATCTCCCGGTAAAATAAAAAAATCATTTGAGACAAAAGAAGCTCCAGTTTTAATAGAACTAAACATGCCTTGACTATAGTTTTTATTTTCGATGCAAGTAACATCTTTTAAGTCTTTTAATGCATCTGTAATTTCTTTATGGTAATGACCTGTAATGACAAAAATATGGCTGACAAAAGGCATCATACCATTGATTGAATGAAAAATTAAGGATTCATTTTTAAACATTAAAAGCATTTTATTCGTTTTTGCACGACTAGAATATCCAGCTGCTAAGATGATTCCATCTGCCATATGGAACTCCTCAAGCTATATATTAAAATGGGTTTTGATTCTAACCCAGCTTGTGTCTATTTTGATACACCTTTAAAAATTACTATTTTGTGCATTATCTTTACTCATATAATAGCATTAAATACAAAAATAAACAACACTTTATTTAAAGTGTTGTCTAGATGTTGTTGGTAAATAATTCTGTTAGTTTAATTCGTTTTTGCTTTTAGTAAGGTTCTTAACCTTAATTTCTTGTATGATTTAAATAATTAAATCTCTTTAAGTGTCGCAATTTTACATTCGACTTGATGTTCTTTGTCATTAACCTTGATTGGAATTAAAACAATATCATCTTGGATGGATTCAACTTTCAATATATGTTTTCCTGTTTTCAAGATTTGACCAATGTCTAGACCATCTTTTTCTCTAAAAGTAAGTGTCGCAAAATTAGTATCTAACATGCCATAAATAGGCAAATCCAAGTTAATAAAATTACTTGTCACTTTTTTAATTTTAACAGATGCTTGTTTAAATGCTTGATAGACTTCTATCAGTTCTTTTGTATTTGCTGTATATTGCTTAACATCATCTACTGTTTTATCAGCTTGTTTCTTTACATCTCTAAAAAACTTTTTGCTTTGATTTTTCATTTATATATAAGCCTCCTGTCTATTTGCTTATATTATACACTAAATGGATTGATTAAACTGGATTGTGAGAAAATTAGGCTTTGAAACATGTATTTAAATCTATTCATATTAAACTTAATTTTTTCTATATCTCTTCATTCTTTTTAAATCGAATCGCAAAATCAATATAAACATATGATGCCCCCTTAATTATTTCCTATATTATAACTCATAATATAGATAATTTCTATAGAAATGTTTTTTTTACTGTAATATATATTTCAATATTAAATGAAATAATATTTGTGTGGATTATTTGAAAAATATTTTTTGAAGCTACTTATATATGAATAATTTCTAATTTGATTGATTCACTTGGTATACATTAAGAAGATGATCTCTTCTTCTTGTTATATATCTTCTTGAAAGCGTGAGGAAAGGAAGAGCCGTTGAAAGTAGAAGTGTAACAAAAAATATCTGGCTCGTTCTCGAAATGAAATTATACTCTTCTAGCAATAAAATAAACGGTAAATTTATAATCATAAAACCTATAAAATAAACCAAAAATACTTTAATCATGTCCTTTTTAAAATATATAGTAATGATAAAGGATTTTAGAAATTTATCAATGATAGAAAAAAACTCGGTTTTTGTCAAATCAAAATTGGTCAGAAGTTCTTCCTGTGTTAATGTATTATTGTCAAAAATAAAGGTTGATCTAATTACTTTATTATATTTTTTCAAAAATTTATTTTTATCAATGATGGTTTCAATCATCTTTTCGAGATATTCACCTGTTATCTTCTTATGTTTAAAAACTAATTTTTCCCCTTTAGTATGCATATATAAGTTAAGATAAAACTTTTCATACTTGTTTTCCATATAAATATTCCCCACTATTTTAATATTAGACATCTTTTTATATATCACATTAAATTGAAGCTTACTGAATAGTTTCTACAAATTAGAAATTTCAATGAGTTCAACAGATTCAACGTGTCCTACCATCATTTCCAGGAGATCAACACTTGCTCCATTAGAAATAAAATATGATAAATCATGATCTTCTATCACAATATTTTGAACGCTTTCTTCTGAAAATTCTCTTAATTCAATAATATGTGTTACATCTTCTATATAAATAGTTATTCCAATATTAAAACCGCGAGTAGACATTTTAGGATATTCAGGTGTAGATACTTCTGAATTTCTAGTTGTAGTAATTGATTCTATATAATATGAATATTCGAACTGACTATCTAACTCCATAATACAAAAATAAAATTTCGATGGTACTTCATTTTTAAATTCAATATGAGAAAGTCCAACAATAAAATCATCAATACTGTCGTATTCATGTTTCACAGGTACAACATTAAAGAAGTTTGAATCACACGATAAAAGTATAGAAACTAGTACAAGAGTTAGTAAAAACAAAAATGTTTTCTTCATAACAGCCTCAATTCATATACGAAAAATTATTTCCAAATAAAATATGATATAAAAAAATAAGTTATGGATGATAACGATAAAACCATAATCATTAAATATAAATATTTATAATAAATATTTTTAATTTTATTAAATTGAATTCTAACTTCAAATATTAGCAATAAAACTAATACTACAAGAAACAAGATTTTATTAAAGAGATTGACACCATTATGTGAAACTCCATCACTATCTACTGGAAGATTTATAACTGAACTTTCAAGAAAATAAATTAAGATTCCAAATAAAATAAATAATACCGGTGTAGCTATTTTTCTAACCATAATTTATCCTCCCTCTATTCATCGATTATTTATAGCACTATTATAACACATTTTTCAATTAGTTTAAATAGCTGAATCAAACAAAACCAGTGTGAAAATATAATGTAGACATCCTACAAATTCAGTTTCTTAAAATTTAAAATTTTCTATTCCAATCATTAGCTTTATTCAAAAAAATATTTTGAAACTGCATGAAAAAAGCGATAGCTTACATCGCTTTTTATTTCTACTAAAGGATATGCAGTTAATTAACTAGATCTTTTAATGGTACCAAAAAACCCAGTCGAATCACGACTCTATTAAAAAAATAGTATTTGATTCTAGTAATAAGTAATTATTAATGCCTAATATTTATTTTCCTGATATAAGAAACTTTCAAAACAACATTTTTTTCAACTTGTCATTAGAAGAACTATTACTGCGATTATTAGTCCCCCACTTATCAAAAAAACCTGCACTTAAAACTCCAATAAACCCAAACATACTCTTTATAGGTCATTGAAAGTTCTCTAATCTCATCATATGTCATATCAACTGGTCTCTTACTTTTTAAATTTAGAAGTGTATCTTCATGATCTTTTAGACTTTATTCTTCGATCCAATTCCAGTTGTGACTCCTAAAATAATTATAGTGATCCTATAATTGTCGTTGCTATATATACTCCATCCATATATGATTTCCTTCATTTTTTTTAGTAATTTAAATTTTTTTATTTGCTTTTTATATGTAACTCGTAAGCCAGCGCTTTCTTTAACAATTATTTTTGTTTTGATGCAAAAATTTCGATTTTGACTTCTTTAATTTCTTTGTCTATGATTACACCATAATAAATTTCTATATCAGTTACAAATGACTTCTTCAATAGAGAAAGAATTCTTTCCAACTGAAACAATCCTAACTCATATTTAGAAGTGATATTTACAATTAATCTTCGAGTTTTTTCAGTGACGTCATTTCCAAATGAGATGTTAAAATCTTTCAAATTTTCATCAGTCATTATGGCCTTATATTCTATAATCTTATCTAAATCTCCAAAATCAGAATTATCTAAACTCAAAAGATGTTCTGCTCTCAAAATGCTCTTTACTGCCTTTTTAATAATATCCTTTTTATCCATATGTCCTCCAATTGTTATTTCGTGTTATTAACATATAAGTTTCTCTTACGACTTTCGCTATCATACTGGTTTGTATCCAAAAATAAAACACACTGATCACATCTATAGTAATAATAGGTCATTAATAAAAACTAAAGTATAGGTCAAACTAATTTTGTTTTTTTTAACATGCATTCTATTTGATAGATATCATTTACTTTACAACATACATTGAAAAAACAAGCCACTAGGTTGTTACGAGTCCTTTTGATTTTGCTTTGATGCGTTTATATACTTTTGCTCCTAGTAGCGTTAGTGGAACAGAAGCTACGATGGTTGCTGTAACAATAAGTACTTCTCGTTTAACTCTAAGTTGTTTTAATTTATCAATTGCAAAGAAATATCCTTGCCAAGAACCTTCTTTAAATCCTAAATCATATCCGTCCATAAAACCTTGATCAAATCCTAAATCATATCCGTCCCAAAATTCCATTTTAACTTTCCTCCCTTTTAATTTGCTTTAACATAACTTTGTTTGACATATGTTTCATGAAGAAGCAATTCTATGCCTTTTTCAAGCGCTTCTTTTATTTTTTGAGTTGAAGCGTTTCTGTTTCCTAAGTGTCTTATGTGATCTTTTCTAAAATGTGGGGATTTCGAAGAACAGTTGATAGTTTTAGAAACTTCATCTATAACATCATAAATCGGTAGGTTAGTATCATAGACAGGAATAATTGGGATTGCTGTAATAGGGATTCTTGCTTGTTTTTTGTAATTTGCTCCAAATGAAATACCTACTCCCGTTAATGCTAAAATTCCCACTCCATATGATAATTCAACCTTATGATCTTTTATCCATTTAAATACTTTTCCTCTTTTTTGTTTTGAATTTTTTTTTATGTCCACATCTTTCGCCTCGCTTAAACTTTTTCTTCTTTATTAGCAATGTCATTCATTTTTTGTATAAATTCTTTATATCCAGTGATTATATCATCTAAAAATTCTATCGTAGGGACAATATCACCTTTATTCAGATCTTTTGAAGCAAATGCAAAACCTTTAAGAAGTTTCACTTGATTATCTGAATCTCCAACATCATCTAATTTAGAAAATTGAATCATAATATCTTTCCAATATAAGTACTCATCATCATCTAACATTTCTTCGTTTTCGTTTAGAAGAACCAAAATTATGAATAATACTATATTAATCTCAT
This sequence comes from Mariniplasma anaerobium, assembly GCF_016865445.1. Lineage (GTDB taxonomy): Bacteria > Bacillota_I > Bacilli_A > Acholeplasmatales > Acholeplasmataceae > Mariniplasma > Mariniplasma anaerobium. The sequence goes on from NZ_AP024412.1 coordinate 1,737,842, forward strand.
TTTTCTCTGCTTTGTCACTAACAGTTTCAGATATAATTTGAGTGATTGCTCGAAAATGCACTTGTGTAAGTGTAGTCCTACCTGTTTCTAAACTGCTAATTTGTTGCCTTTTCAATCCTAAATAACTACCAAATTTCTCTGCAGAATACCCAAGTATCTTTCTATATAAAGGTAACGCATCTTTTAATCTCTCAAGTTGTTTTTTTGTAATTTGTGTTAACATTCGAACATTCCTCCTAATATAAGCTATTTCTTATTGATTACCCATATTATATCTCATAAATATTGACATGTCAATCTTTTGTCTTGATTTTAAGCTTTTTTTAATTTTGTATTGATTTTAACACGTATTTAGTATATTTGAACAAACTCTCTATTTTTAAGAATAATAGGTGTCATTAAAATTGGCAGATAAGAATCTTTCTATCCGCATTTTAAAAAGGCCTCATATAATCTTTTGAAACACAATAATTATTTTATCTTAATTTGTCGCAACAATCTGAAAAAATCATCTAAATTAGAAAACACCCTTTGTTAAGTAAAAAAGTTGATGTTTTTCATCAACTTTTTGTCTTTACTAAGAGATTTGTATACGAAAGTAAGTGGTCAGTAATGGTTCCGAAAAGATAACCCGAAACTAACTCGCTTACTTTGGGTTATTTTTAGCTTTGTTAAGCCGTTTTTATTCGATCTAATTTTTTAATATTTGATCTCTTTATAAATCGAAATCATAAACAGATACGCATAAAACTAAATTGTTTCTTCCTGTTTACAAGACGATTTTATGATTTAAATATATTTAACAACTGAATATTCTTATACACGACTTCTTTTCCGACACGTTCTGAAACAAGAAAACCTTCTTTTTCTAATGCTTTTAAATATTTGGTTGCTGTTGGTCTTGAGATATGCAATTCGTTTCTAAAAAATTCGTTTTTCGTATATAAATACCCAAATAAATGATGAACCAGTTCTTCAGAATAAACATCTTCTAATCTTCTTTTCATTTCAACTTTTGTCATATTAATCAAATCATTGATTCTTAAGATCAAATCAATCGTGTATCTCGATGTTTCAATGACTGCTTCAAGAATAAACATTACCATTTTGGTAATACTCGTAATATCTTCATTACATTCCTTTAGAAGTTCATAGTACTGATTCTTGTTTTCGATGATATATTTACTCAAATATAATATTGGACTCTGAATTTTATTTTTTAGTACCAGATATAGAATATTTAATATTCTTCCTGTTCTTCCATTTGCATCGTAGAAAGGATGAATACTTTCAAATTGATAATGAATGAGTGCCATATTAATTAAAGGATCATAATCATTTTCTGTATTCATGTAGTCTTCAAGATTTTTAAGTAGTTCTCTGATCTCAATTTCATCTTGTGGAGGTATATGGACAATCTCATTCGTGTCCATATTCATAATGACAGTTCCAGGAAGTTTGCGAATGCCCCCTTTATTTGGTTCAACTAATTCTTGAATTCGTACTATAGAGTTTGTACTTATGAATTTTTTACTATTTAATTCTTCATATCCGTATTCAATTGCTTTCTTATAATTCAAAACTTCTTTTGAAGCTTTGCTAACGGTTGCTTTAGATACTAGTTCTTTATAGATATCTTCATATGTAGTGATGATATTTTCAATTGCTGAAGAATCTTTTGACTCGCTCACATTGATTAAGCTCAAGATTAAATTAGGATTAGGAAGAATATTAACTAATCCTTTCAATTCACCAATACTATTATTGGCTATATTTAATTTTTTTAGAACATCAATGGTGTTTAGATTGACTTTAAATGGTAGTGTGTTCAGTTTTTTCATGTTCTCTCCTTGAGGAAAGATTTTTATATTTTCTTTCCTTGATTACATTATAGCATAAAGGTCTTTACACGTCAACGCTTCGAGGAAACTATTTTTATTTTTCTTTCCTCGTTTTGTTATCTTGTATGTTTTCTTGTATGTTTTTATTAGCAAGCTTCCTGTTCTTTTTATCTATAAAACTATTACAAATGCGATTTGAAACAATCAATTGTAATTTCACAACGAAATTTCAACCAGTTCGATAGATACAATTTTTTGAATCATCCCGTTGAGAATGTCAGCCGTGAAATAAGAGATAAAAAATGATAAATCATAATCCTCAATCGCAATATACTGAACTCCTTCTACTTAGAAAGCTTTTAATTTTACAATATTAGGTATACGATATATATTCAATCTGATTATTCAATTCAATGATGTAATAATAAGGTTTTGATAGTACATCATTTTTAAACTCAAAATATCAAAATTATTCATAAGGGTTTGTTGTTGCTATTTCACACTAGCCCGTATAAACTCATATATTTAACCCTTCGAAACATGATTTCACTCAAAAAATACCCTAAAAATGTATAAAAAAAGCGATAGTATACATCGCATTTTCATCTCTACTAAGGGATATATAGATAATTTTTCAGGATAGTAATGGTGCCGAAAAAAAGACACGGACCTACGACTCAACACTCATCTCTCCTATTTAACTATCACTTCGTATACTTATCGATCCATACAACATCACTTTCATCAAATTTCATCTTATCAAACATTCTCTTTGATGCTTCATTTTCTCTACTTGTCATTGCTGCTACATACTCAATATCTTTATCCTTCAACCAATTTTCTATATATTTAATCATTAAACTTCCTATTTTTTTTCTTCTAAATTCTTCTTTTACGTGGATTTCATTAATCCAAAAATAATCTTTTCCCGATTCAATTCCTGAACAAATATTCCCAAAAATAAACCCAACTGGTTCTTCTTCTTCATAACAAACTTCAAGAATTGCTCTTTTATGACCCACAAGTGCATTTCTAAGTGACTGATCAATATCTCTTATTGTTTTATCTACTTTTATATCTTTCATTTGTTTTTGCAATAATAATATAACTTGATCTATCTTTTTAATATCATCATATAAATTAAAAACTACTATTTGACTCATATATGTTCCTCGTAATTCCAAAAATAGTTAATTAATCATTTTGTTGCTTTTTAATGAACTAGTTTAATATTTATATCAAAACTGTTTTCTCTTTCTTCTAGGACTCACATAAACACTTAAAGCTTTTTCAATAGTTCTAATTTCTATATTCCCTTTTTCTGCTGCTTCTCCATCTGCATTCCATAAAATATTATCATCAGTTTCAATCTTAAAATGCTTTCCAACCAAATGGAAATCTTCTCTTAATTTCTTTCCGCCTCTAATGAAAGATGATGCTAATCTAAATCTTCTAAATCTTCTTCTACTTGTAAATACTCTGATTTCAAATAACCCATCATTTAATTTACTTTTAGAAAAATTAATTAATCTCATACCACCAACACGATTTGAACTCAACCCCAAAATCATCATGCAATCAGTTTCTAATACCTTACCGTCACATTCAATGTGACATGGATAATTATATTCTTTAACAAAATCTCTCATTGCTTCAAATACATATGCAAGATATCCATATTTTTTAATCTTTCTTCTTGAGACATCATAACTAATTCTAGATAGAACACCGCTTGCTGCGGTATATACAAAATATCGATCATTCATTTGATTGATATCCATTAAAACAGGTTCATGTTTCATATACATTCTAAGTGCCAACCATAGCCATCTAGGTACACCTAAAATAGCCGCAATATCATTTGCAGTGCCACATGGAAGTATAGCTAAGGATGGTCTTATTTCAGATTTCATCATCCCATTAACAACTTCACTTATGGTTCCATCTCCACCTGCAACTAAAAAAACATCATAATCTTTTGCATGATGCTGAGCCTTTAATTCTAAATCTCCCGCTTTTTTAGATTCATATATGTCGATTTCTAAATTTCTTTTGTCAAAAAATCTTTTTATTTGTTTAATCTTTTTTTTAAATTTTGATCTACCACTTACAGGATTATACATCAATAAATATTTCATAATTTAGCCCCTTTATGCTATTTTATCACATTGCAAAAAAATAACAAAGAGTCTATGTCTCTTTGTTATAATATATTGCAATATCCTTTTACTAACAATCTACTTAAATGCTTTGATAAAGCCCAATCACTTTAATATCATATAAATCTTTGAGTTCTTCAAATACCGTTTGAATATATACATACTCTTCTGATTTAGCTTCTAATTCAATTAAAAAATGATAAGTTCCAATTTCTTTTTTAGTTGGTCTAGACATAATAGATATTAAATTGATATTTCTATCTGAAAATACTTTTAGAATATCATATAACAATCCCGGTCTATCGTTTTTAGGTGTAATCACAAGTGTAGCTTTAATATCTTTATCTTTAGCATATAGCTTAAATTCTTGTTGCTTGTTTTTAATCACTAAAAATCTTGTGTGATTAACCATTTCATCTGCAACATCTTTTATCACAAACACTTCATCTTTAACCAAGTGATTAGGAATGATTGCTGCTGAATCTTCATCTTTCTGATACATATCAAAAGATGTAACATTGCTATCAGTAACAATGATATCTATATCTTTATGAGTACTTAAGAATTTGAGGCATTGATTTTTTGTTGCATATTGTACATAAATTCTTTTAATATCCTTTAGAGCTTTATGGCTGACTAGGCTAAAAGTTATATCAAGCTTGACTTCGCTATCAATCAAATACCCAAATTCTAATAAAAGATCAATATGCTGACCAATGTAGCCTTCTAATGTATTTTCTATAGGAAGAATGCCAATACCTACTTCATCAACTAATTTCATAACCTCTCTAATGTTAGAAGCGTATATGTGTTCTAGTTCTTGATTTGTCTTATTTTCAAATAAGCTACAAGCTTCATCTGAATATGTATGTTTTGGACCTAATACTGCTATTTTTTTCATATGCATCCCTCATTTTAAAAAATAAAAAAGACCTATTCATCTATTTTACACGAAAACATTATCATGTCCAATAGTAAAGGTCTTTTTTATTATTTTTAAATGTGAATAGGTTTATCTATTGCACCATGAGCAGCTTCCATTACAATTTCTGATAGGGTTGGATGTGGATGAACGGTATTTGCTATTTCATAAGCGGTACCTTCCAATTCCATTGTTACACCAAGTTCAGCTATCAAATCTGATGCATTATATGCAAGAATGTGAGCACCTAATATTTCTTTATATTTTTCACTGACTAATAATTTAATAAATCCATCTTTTTCATTATCAGCTAAAGCTTTTCCACTTGCCATAAGTGGGAAAGTAGATGATCTATATTTAATATCTTTTTCTTTTAATTCTTTTTCAGTCATACCAACAGATGCGATTTCTGGAGATCCATAAACTGCATTTGGCATTCTCATATAGTTCATACTCTTATCATGACCTAAAAGATTTTCAACAACAACTAATCCTTCATGTGAAGCCACATGAGCTAACATATATTTACCATTGACATCGCCAATTGCATATACATTTTCAATATTAGTTCTTAATTTATCATCTGTAAGTATTGCGCTTCGTTCCATCTTAAGATTAAGTGCTTCTAATCCTTTAGTATTGGCTCTCATACCAACACTGACTAAAATGCTATCCGCTTCGACTTCTTGTTCTTTGCCTTCAAGTTTATAAACAACTTTTTTACCTTTAACAGAACTAACTTCAGCATTAACAAAGATATCGATACCTTCACGCTTTAATATTTTTGTGTAAGATGTTCTAATATCTTCATCCATCATAGGTAATATACCATCAAGTTTTTCAATAATAGTAACTTTAGATCCAAGTGAACTAAATATTGTAGCAAACTCAACACCAATCACACCACCACCAATAATGACTAAATTTTTAGGTGCTTGTTCTATTTGCAACATTTCTCTTGAAGTTCTTGCAAATCCTTTTTCATAAGCATCTTTTAATCCATCAATAGGTGGAACAATTGGAGAAGCTCCTGTAGCTAAAATAAGATTTTTACAAGTTAATGTTTCACCATTAACTTCTACCTTATCTTTTGCTAGAACAGTACCTAGACCATTATATACATCAACACCATTTTTCTTAAGAAGTCCAGCAACACCAGTTGTTAATTTTTTAACAACTAAATTCTTTCGCTTCATCATCTTAGACCAATCATAGCCAATAGCGCCATCAATGGTAACTCCATAATCAGATGCATGTGTTAATGTTTTATATACTTTAGCATTTTTTAATAACGTCTTAGTTGGAATACACCCATGATTTAGGCAAATACCACCTACGACTTCTTTTTCAATCAATGCGACTTTTAGATTGTTTTGCCCTGCTTTAATTGCAGCAACGTAACCCCCTGGTCCACCGCCTAATACTATAATATCGTAATTTTTCATATGATCACCTTCTAACTTAATAATAACATCATTGGGTCAGATAATAAAGACTTAATTTCATTTAAAAATCTTCCTGCATCTGCGCCATCAATGACTCTGTGATCAACTGCTAGAGATAATGGTAGAACATAACCTATTGTTAACTCATCATTTATAACAACTGGTTTTTTCTCAATCTTACCAATTCCTAATATGCCTACCTCTGGATGATTGATAATTGGTGTTCCATATGCAACGTTTGCTGCCCCAAAATTAGTAATACTAAATGTTGTGTTTTGTAGTTGTGATAATTGGATTTTACGATCTACAGTGTTTTTTGCAACTGTAGATATTTCTTTAGCAAGTTCTAAAATACTCATTTGGTCTGCATCTTTGATATTTGGCACGATAAGGCCATCTTTCGTATCTACAGCCATTCCAATATTATAAAACTTCTTAACAATCATTTGTTCGTTTTCTTGATCAAAACTAGCGTTAAACCAAGGGAATTTCTTTAAAGCAAGGATAGTTGCTTTCATCACAAATGCCATATAAGTTAATTTAATATCTTGAGCGGCAGCTTGTGCTTTAACCTTTTGTCTTAGTTCTACTAATTTATCTACATTGACTTCGTCCATTAAGACTGTATGTGGAATAACTTGTTTAGAAATAGTCATACCTTTAACAATAGCTTTTCTTAAACTTGTAATCTTAACTAATTCAACATTGCCTTCACTTGATACCTTAACATTAGGCATACTATAAGATTGTGAGCTAGCTGCTGGTTTTTGAGAAGCTTGCTTAATATCTTCTTTTAAGACTCTTCCATTTTCTCCAGTACCAGAAACTGTATGAATATCAACACCTAAGTCTTTTGCCATTTGTCTTGCAACTGGTGTTGCAAGAACTTTTTTATTTTTAGAAACTTCTTTTTTAGCACCACTATGTTCATTAGATGATGCCATGACATCTGATGAAACTTCAATTTCACCAATAACACCTTGTGGTTCATCTTCTTCTTTTTCAGAAACAGCTGTTTTCTTAGGTTCTTCTTTAACTTCTTTTGGTTCTTCTTTTGTTTCTACTTTTTCTTCTTTACCAGCTCCACTACCATCATCAATCATAACAACAGTTTGGCCAACATGAATTGTGTCGCCTTCTTGTGCGCCTAATTTAGTAATAATACCATCAACAGGGGAAGGTAATTCAGCATTAACTTTATCTGTTTCAACAACAACTAAAGTTTCTCCTTCTTTTACACTATCTCCTTGTTTAAAATTCCATTTTAATATAACACCTTCATGAATGCCTTCTCCGACATCCGCGAATTTAAAATCATACATAATAAGACCTCCTTAAAATCTAGCTACTTTTTTGATTTGATCAGCTATTCTTTCTGGTTGAACAAAATGAAACATTTCACCTTTTGCAAGCGGAACTGTAATATCAAAACCAGTAACTCTAGTTGGTGCAGCTTCTAAATACAAGAATGCTTTTTCATTTACTAACGAAATAAGTTCAGCACCAGGTCCATAAGTTTTAACAGCTTCTTGAACCACTAAAAATCTTCCTGTTTTTTTAACTGACTCAATAATAGTTTCTTCATCTATTGGATTAATTGTTCTAAGGTCAATAAGCTCTACACTGATGTTTTCATTTTCAAGTAACTTAATAGCTTTTTCAGCTTCTCTCATCATAGCGCCCCAAGCAACAACAGTGATATCACTGCCTTCTTGAACAACCTTAGCTTTTCCAATAGGTATTCTATACATTTCTTCAGGTACTTCTTGTTTACCTGAACGATAAATCCTTTTTGGTTCCATAAAAATAACTGGATCTGGATCTTCTATTGCAGAAATCATAAGCCCTTTAGCATCATAAGGTGTTGAAGGGAAAACTACTTTAAGTCCAGGAATATGTCCAAGTAGTGTTTCAATAGATTCACTATGGTGTTCTAAAGCTCTAATGCCTCCACCAACAGGGAATCTTACAACAATTGGAAGACCATGTTTTCCACGAGTTCTATTTCTATATCTTGCCATATGTGTAACAATTTCAGTATATCCAGGGAAAACAAATCCATCAAATTGAAGTTCAGCAATTGGACGAAGTCCATTAATAGCCATGCCTACAGCGTTACCTGTAATTGCAGCTTCTGCAATAGGGGTATCAAAAACTCTATCGACTCCATATTTCTTTTGGAGACCTGCAGTTACTCTAAATACACCACCTTCATAGCCAGCATCTTCTCCATATACTACAACTGATGGATCATCAGCTAATTTTTGGTCTAATGCTTGATTGATTGCGGTTAATAAATTAACTACTGCCATGATTATTTGCCTCCTTCTTCTAAAAATTTCTTATGTGTTTCATATTGTTCTTTTAATTGTGGTGTCATTTCTTTATAAGTATATTGGAATATGTCTAATAAATCTTCTGTTCCAGATTGTTCAACTTTCTTAAATGTTTCACCAACAAATTTAGTTTGTTCAGCTTCTAATGCTTTATCTTCTTTTTCACTCCAATAACCTTTATCGATTAAATATTTTTTAAATCGAATCATTGGATCTCTCTTTTCCCACATTTCAACTTCTTTATCTTCACGATATAATGTTGGATCATCTGATGTTGTATGAGGTCCTAAGCGATAAGTATAAGCTTCAATTAAAACTGGTCCTTTACCACTTCTAGCATATTCAATAGATTCTTTCATGGCTACATACATAGCTAAAATGTCATTACCATCAACTTGCATACCAGGAATACCAAAAGCAACAGCTTTTTGAGCTAGTGTTTCTGCTTTTGTAGCTTTTTTTCTAGGTGTAGAAATAGCATATTGATTATTTTGAATCATAACTACTAAAGGTAGGTCAAATGAAGATGCAAAGTTAAGTCCTTCATAAAACTCACCATGTGAAGTCCCACCATCACCAATAGATGCAACAGCAACTTCATTTTTCTTTAAAATCTTAGATGCATAAGCAACACCTGATGCATGGTTAATTTGAGAACCAATAATGATATTAATAGGTAGCACTTTAACGCCTTCATCAAAATGACTTCCCCATTCATTACCATACCAATAAAGATAAATTTGTTCTAAAGTAACACCTCTATAAAGCATAGCATTTAATTCTCTAAACGCAGGAACAAACCAATCTTGTTCTTGCATTGCAGCAGCAGCACCAACTTGTGCAGCCTCTTGGCCTTTATTTGGAGCGTATGTAAGCATTCTGCCTTGTCTTTGGTACTGTAATGCTTTTGTATCTGCAATACGTCCTAAAGCCATAGTTTTGTACATATTTAATAGTGTCTTTTTATCAATGTCAGGTTCTAATTCTTTATTAACAATTTTGCCTTTTTCATCTAGAATTGATAATCGTTTTTTCTTAAGCGGATCATAGTCTTTAAATAACATGTCTTCGCCCTCCTTTATTTACACGTATATTATACTTGAGCATAGTTTTTAATACAAAAGTTATGCTTAAGATGAATACGTACTTTTTAGTATATATATTTATCCCTTTAGATAAGCCATAATTGTATTTATAAAACTTATATTTAAATAAAAAAGGAGGATACTATGTATCTTCCTAATTTTCATAAATCTATTATATTTTTTTATATCTATTTTCTTTTTTCTAGGTTCTTTTGTAAAAGCAATACCATTTCTCTTAATGTTTTAGCTGCAACAGCAGTTGAAGCTCCACTAGGATCTAACATTGGTGATAATTCTACAAAATCAGCAGCAACCAAATTGTTTAATTTTTCAAATTGATCAAATGCCCATAATAGATCTTTATACTGCATTCCACCTGGTTCTGGAGTCCCTGTTCCAGGGAATACTGATGGATCTAAAACATCAAGATCAATCGTGATATAAACAGGGACATCTTTTAATTGCTCACAAACTTTATCTAAGCCTTCAAAATCAAATTTTCGTTGGAAAATATGTCCGCTTTCTTCTTTGGCCCAATCAAATTCTGGTTTTTCACCACTTCTGATACCAAATTGGAAAATCTTTTTATCACCGACAAATTTATGAACATGTCTCATAAATGTTGCATGTGATAATTCTCTACCAAAAAAGTTTTCTCTTAAATCTGTATGTGCATCTAAATGTATAATATGCAAATTCGGATAAGATTCAAAAACTGCTTTAATCACTGGATAGCTTACTAAATGTTCACCACCAACCATCATTGGTACTTTGTTATCCTTTAAAATAGTCTTAGTCGTGTTATAAACGATTTCTAAGGCATCTTCTACAGCGCCAATAGGTAAATCTAAGTCTCCAACATCAGCGGTCTTAAATTCATTTAAGTCGCGCTCTCTATAAGGGGAATACCATTCAACTCCAATTGAGTCAACTCTAATAGCATTACCTGCAAAACGTGTTCCTGGTCTAAAAGATGTTGTCGCATCCATAGGTACACTAAATATAACTACATCTGCTTCTTCATATGTGCTTTTACAACTTTGGAATGATAAATCTACTTTATTCATCTTCATCTTCGCTCCATTTCATCCAATACTCTTTATCAATAATTTTTATATATCCACTTTCTGTATCACTTAATATAACTGATCCACTTCTTTGATAGAATTCTAAGTCATCTAAGATATCTTGACTAATAATCTCACCTGGAATAACAATGGGTATACCTGGTGGGTAGATCATAATAGATTCAGCAGCAATCTCATCTACAGCTTGAGCAATAGGCATATATTTCTTTGGTGCATGATATGCCTCTCTAGGTCTTGTGTAAGCTTCAGGATAACTGTATTTAATCTTAGGTGCAATCGGTTCAAGATGCATACCAATATAAGTTTCGCTGATTTTAGTTAAAGCTTCTACTAATACATCTAAATCTTTTTGTGTAGTCCCTATAGATAATACTGCTAAGACTAAATGCGTTTCGGCTAATTCTACTTGAATTTTATATGTATCTGATAATTCTTTATAAACATCAAATCCTGTGAGCCCTAATTCAGAAACTTTAATAATAATTTTAGTCTCATCATAGTTAAAAGCATTTCTAGATAAAAAATATGCTTTGCCTAATGCTTTTAATCCAGGGATTTGATTGATTTGTTCTCTTGTTTTTTTTGCCATATCTATCAATTCAGGTAATTGTTTCGGTCCTTTTTGATAGATTGATTTTCTTGCGATATCTAAACTTGCTAAAAGTAAGCTAGATGGGGATGTTGATTGAATCATATTAATGGTAGATCTTAATCGCATATGATCAACTCTTGGACCTTGTGCAATTAAAATTGAGCTTTGCGTTAATGATCCTACAGTTTTATGTAGCGAGCATGATGCAAGATCTGCACCAGCTTCCATTGCACCTATAGGAAGTTTATTAGAGAATGGAAAATGTGATCCATGTGCTTCATCTACTAAAACTTTCATATCATATTCATGAGCAAGTGTCACAATTCTTTCTAAATCACTTGTAACTCCAAAATATGTTGGGTTAATAACTAATACACCCATAGCATCTGGATTTTCGATAATCGCCTTTTTAACTTCTTCATAATCCATATGATTAGCGATACCCAATTCTTGATCAATGTATGGTTTTACAAATATAGGAACAGCCCCACTTAAAATAAGTGCGTTAATAGCTGATTTATGTACATTTCTAGGTAAAATTATTTTTTCTTTAGCTCTACACGTGCTCATAATCATAGATAAAATACCCATGGTCGTCCCACCGGTCAAAAAATAAGATTTTTCTGCACCGAAGGCATCAGCCATAAGTTCAGTTGCTTCTAATATAACACCTTGGGGCCTATTTAAATTATCCATGCCCCTTGGTGCGTTTGCATCAAGTTTAAATATTTGTTTTCCGGTATAATCCATCATATCGTTATCAATTTGTCCAAGCTTGTGACCTGGTACATCATGACAAATTGCTCCACTATCAGCGTATGCTTTTAGTTTTGTATAGAATGGTGTTAGGTTATGATCTTTTTCCATTTAAGTACCACCTTTCAAAACATTACTATTTTAACACTTTTTAAATAATAATCATATCATAATATGTTTTTTTCTAAAAATACATAAATCTTTTTAAATTACAACTTAAATGTTATAATAATTATAAGTGAAAGGAGAATTAAAAAAATGAATTTTAACATATTATTATCACAAACTTTAACAAACTCATTTCTTACGGCTGCAATCGTCCTTGGGATTGTTTTAGTTCTATTTATAGAAAAAAAATTATTAAAAAATGAAGAGACTGTAAATAAATGGTTTGTTGCGGTTATTTATATCATTACATTTGCATTATTGATATCTGCTATCTTGGGAATGTTTGCTTTATGGGGATATGATTTAGCTCTTTATGTAGAAAATACTTTAAATAATCTTGCTTTAGGTTTAGCTGATAATTTAGGACGCATTATATCTTCTACAGTTGTAATTGTTTTAACATTCTTTATTATGAAATTTAGTAAAATTGCATTTGTAAAGATAGGTAGAAAAGAAGGTCGCTCACAAAGACGAAGAAAAACTGTTGGTAAACTGCTTTCTTCAGTAACTAGATATGCTGTTGGCATCATTGCAATCGTCTCAGTTTTATCCATATGGGGAGTTAATGTTGGTCCTGCACTAGCAGGTCTTGGAATTATGGGTTTAGTTATCGGTCTTGGTGCTCAAAAATTTATCAATGACTTGATCTCAGGTTTCTTTATTATCTTTGAGCAACATTTTGATGTTGATGATGTTATTGAAGTTCAAGGGTTTAAAGGTGTTGTGACTAGTATCGGTTTAAAAACAACTAAAATCAGAAACTGGAAAGGCGATGTGAAAATTCTTGCTAATGGTGACGTGACAAATATTACGAATTATTCAAGAAATCTTTCAATGGCTATTGTTGAATTTGGAGTTGCTTATAAAGAAGATATTGGAAAAGTTGTTGAAGTGTTAACAGCTAATCTTCCAAAATTCAAGGTTTTATATCCAGTGATTGTCGAAGAACCTATAGTTTCTGGTGTTATCGCATTAAACTCATCAAGTGTTGATATAAGAGTTATCGCAAAAACTTTAAATGAACAACATTATGGTATTGAAAGAGCTTTAAGACAGTTTATTAAAACGCTCTTAGATGAAAATGGTATTGAAATTCCATTCCCACAAGTTGTTGTACATCAACCAAGTCCCAAAAAATAAATAAAATATAAAAAGCCAGCGACTAAAATTTAGTCACTGGCTTTTTTTGTTATTTTTATATTACTTAGCTGAGCACTTAGGTGCATATGCACACCGAGAACATATACTCTCATCCTTATGTTTAATCATATGATAAACAATTCTTCCAACAAAAAATCCTATCACAATTAATATAATTAAATCTGTTAAAGTAAATGTCATAATACCACCTCAAATATATGTAAGAACTGATAAACTAATGTTGCCATTAACCAAGCTATGCCAGTTTGGAAAAAAACAGCTTTCCACATTCTCTTTGTTGTTCCTAGTTCTCTTCTCATCGCACCGATTGCTCCAAAGCATGGTGCACTAAATAAATTAAATACCATAAAAGCATACGCAGATGCTGGTGTGAAAAAACTAAAGGCTGCACTATTAAAAATGAATATGCCATCATTTACTTGTTCTGAATTTCCAGCAATGATTGCCATAGATGCAACAATTTGTTCTTTAGCTACTAAACCTTGTATAGCAGAAACAGTTGCTTCCCAACTAAATGTTCCTAAAAATGGATAAAATATCCAAGAAAACAATTTACCTATACCTGCAAGCATAGATGCTGATGATTCGATTCCATATTCTAGTCTAAATGAAAAGTTCAATAAAAACCATACTGCAATCGATGCTATTACTATAATCGATCCAGCTTGTTTTACAAAGGCAAACACTTTATCAAATACATCTTTAAATATATATCGATAATTTGGTAGTTTGTAATTTGGTAGTTCTAGAATAAAACTTGTTGTTTTACCTTTAAACAAAATTGTCTTCATAATTAATGCTGATAAAATAATAACAATAACTGCAAAGAAATAAAGAGATACACTTACCAATCCTGAATAATCACCAAAGAAATAACCTGCAAATAAAACGATAATTGGTAATTTTGCACTACATGGTACAAATGGTGTTAACAAAATTGTCATCTTCTTTTCAGTTTCATCGTGAATTGTTCTCGCTGACATAATCGCTGGAATACTACATCCACTACCTATAATAAAGGGGATCAAAGATTTTCCTGATAACCCTACTTTTTGAAATACTTTATCTAAGAAAAATGCGATTCTACTCATATATCCAGTTGTTTCTAAGAAAGAAATTAATAAAAATAAAATAGCTAATTGTGGTAAAAACGATAAGATAGCACCAACCCCGGCAAAAATTCCATCGACGACTAAACTCTTAGACCAAGCTGAAGCTCCCCAGACGTCTAGTCTTTGTGACATCCATAGACTAAAAATATCCATGTATTTAATTACAAAATTTACAGTCGCAGATCCAACAGGACCAGCTGCTAGGTAATACACAGAAAACATAATCAAAATAAAGATAGGGATTGCTAAAAATCTATTTAAAAATATGCGATCTAACTTATCAGTAACAGTCATGTTTTGCTTAGATGATTTTATAGACTCATCTCTAATGTTTTCGATATATCTATATCGTTCATCTGCAATGATTTGTTCCATGTCCCTATTGTAAGTCATACAAAGTGTTTCTACTATTTTTTTTGAACCATTTTGATGAAATTCTTCAAAATCTGGATCATTTTCAATAAGCTTAACAGCTATATATCTTTCATGATCGTGCTTGATTTCAGATTCTATTTTTTTTAGACAATCTTCTAACTCGTGATCATATATATGCGTATAATTATTCTTTCTGTATGCTTGTGATTTAATCACTTGAATTAAATCGAACACTCCAGTCTTCTTTAATGCAGATATAGGAATCATAGTTGTATCAAGTTTTTCTTCTAAATACTTATAATCTATATCAATGCCTCTTTGAAGTGCTATATCACTCATATTAAGTGCAACAATCACTGGAATATCTAGTTCTAATAATTGTGTTGTTAAATATAGAGATCTTTCTAGATTTGTAGAATCTATAATGTTTAAAATAAGATCAACATTATCTTCAAATAAATATTTTCTTGAGATTTCTTCTTCAATCGTATAAGGACTTAAAGAATAAATCCCAGGTAAATCAATAATATCAAAATCTGTAGATCTTATGCGACCTTCTTTTCTTTCAATGGTCACACCAGGCCAATTCCCGATTTTTTGATTATGTCCAGTTAAGAGATTAAAGAGCGTTGTTTTCCCGGAATTTTGGTTTCCTATTAAAGCGACTTTCATGAAATCACCTCAACATCTATTAGACTTAAATCTTTTTTTCTAAGACAAAGTTCATAGCCTCTAAGCTCAATATCATAAGGATCACCAAGTGGCGCAATTCTTTTTATTTTTATTTGAACGCCTTCAGTTATCCCCATATCTAATAATCTTCTTCTTAGGGCTTTATCTATTGTATTAAGTTTTACAACTTTAGCTTTTTGTCCATGCGTAAGGTCAGCTAATGTCGCAAGATCATGTTTTTTATATATTTTTCTTCTTGCCATAAAATTCGCTCCTATAGTAATGCTTCAATTTCATTATAATTAAATGATATTAATAGTCAAATGATATCGTAAAGATTATAAATACGTTTATAAAAAGAAAAGATGTACATGAGTACATCTTATCAATTAAACTTATCATTTATTAACTTTTACATTTTTCTTTATATACTTTTTTTTGATCATACATCATGAAATCTAAGTGTTCAAAAAAATCATTTATATCATTGTGTTTCTTTTCATCAAAAACACCTTTACCCATAGAATAACTTAATTCAAATGGGAGTTCAGTTGATTGATTGAATTTAACAAATTCCTTATCAATTCTTTTAATGATATCATTTATAATATCACGCTCTTCACTGAATATGATAACAATAAATTCATCGCCACCAACTCTAAATACACAATCTTGTTTTCTAACAGATGCTTCAAGCATTTTAGATGTAGCAATTAGTGCTTCATCTCCAAATTTATGACCATTATCATCATTGATTTTTTTGAAATCATTGATGTCAATCATAATCCCTGATATCTCAACATGCTTTAATTTATTGTTTTTTAATTGTTTAACCCTAAATTCATATTCTCTTCGGTTAAATAATCCTGTTAAAAAATCAGTATTCGTGATTTTTGATTGAATATAAATATATACCAATAATTGTGAAATAACCAAACTATTCCAAACAAAATTCATGTCTTTAAAAAAGATTAAGAAAATTCCAGAAATTAGAGGTGGTACCCCAAAAAGCATCAAAGTTATATATTCTTGTTTACGAATGGTGTGTTTATTATTATATATATGAATCATTGTATACATTAATACAATGGTTGATAAAGCAATTGTTATAAAGAAATAGCTTCCTCTAGAAAATACATTTTGATTATTAATATTAAAGATAAGGTCATATTTATAACTAGCCATAACAAGTATTAGATTAATAATGATGATTACACTTGGCATAATAGAGATTTTAAATAGTCTATTTTTATCTCCATAAATTGTAAGATCTACGTAAATCAACCATAATAATGCGATTGCTGGAGCTAATACATAGTATAATCCTACACTTACATAAAGCATAATATTTGGAATAAGTG
Source organism: Mariniplasma anaerobium (assembly GCF_016865445.1). Lineage (GTDB taxonomy): Bacteria > Bacillota_I > Bacilli_A > Acholeplasmatales > Acholeplasmataceae > Mariniplasma > Mariniplasma anaerobium. Next base: position 1,754,915 of record NZ_AP024412.1, read on the forward strand.
ATGTATTCGCACTTGTAAGTATAATAATTGAATCAAGCACTATACAAGCTATATTGAACCAAATCAAATATAAAAATACCCTATTAAGATATTCTTTCCAATTAAGTTGCCTGATTAAACTGATATATAAAATTGCTAATATGATGATTGATAGTACGTTCTTTTGAATTTCAATATACAATTCGCATCACCTCAACACATGTCATTATAACACAAAAATTATAAATAAAAACTTCATTTTTATGTCATATTTCTTAATCTTATATGTATACATATTTAAAGCTGGTCCATATCCTGAACATATTGCTTAATATTAAACTTTCTTTCTAATCCTTTGTCATTCATATATCTTAATTTCCCAAAGATTTTTCTTTCAGTCCACGCACGATCATGTTTACCAAAACACCATGCTACACCAGCATAGCTATTTGGATCTCTACCATCAATAAAATACTTATTATTTAAATATAATGTTGTCTCATAAGCTTTTTTAAATGATGGAGACCATTCAATGATTTTTTTAGCCCAATACATACGCATATAATTATGCATATATCCGGTTTTCACCATTTGTTTCATTGCTGCATTAAAATATATATCATGTGTCTGGTAAGATTCTAAAGTCTCTAAATCATATAAATAGTCTTTATGATCAAACTCATGTGCGTTCATACTTTGATAAGCCCAATTTTCTGTCATCGTTTCAAATACATCATATCCTTGGCGATAAAACACATAATTAAAAGCTAATTCTCTTCGAATTAAGAGCTGTTCTATGTATTGATCAAAAGTTTCACCTTTAAGTTGTCCTTGTTCTAAGGCTAAGTACAATCTTTCTAAAAGTTCTAAACTAGAGATTTGTCCAAAATGTAGATACATACTCATTAAGGATGTATAGTTTGTTGATGGATCACTGCTTTCTGGATAGTGATCTGATTTTTCTTGGATAAAAGTAGAAAACAAATGTGATGCTGCTTGGTATCCTCCATGATAATAAGAACTTTTAGGGACACTATGATCAATATCCATTTTTTGAATTAAATCATCAATATTGCTTAAATCATCATCACTTATGATATCAACCAATTTTTTATTATCTATAATACTTAATTTCTTAAAATCTCTAAAGGATTCATATAATCTCTTTATTTTAGGTCTAATTGTATATGCTCCATATTCTGATTTGTCAGATGCAATATGAACCGGTACTATAAGATCTGTGTCCACCATATCAATTAACAAATCTTCGTTATCTGTTAATTTATGAAATAAGTCTTTTCTCCAAGCTCTTTGTATTTTAAGATATGCTCTATCCATAATTAATGCTTGTGCATCATTTAATACATCCATGACGACTTCTTGAGGTTTTCCAAATCTTAACACAAACGTTATATCTAATTTAGTTAATATCTCTTTAACTTCTTTTAATCCATCAAGCATGAAGGCATAACTTCTCTCATTTGCATCTTTATACGTATCATCAAGTCCAAAAAAGCACACAAGAGGCAATTGGTATAGATTAGCTACCTTGATTGCATGATTAAGCGCATGATTGTAATGTACTCTTTGAGATTGCTGCATCCAATAGACTACATATTTTTTGTTTTGATTAGTTTTTCCATCTTTCAAATGTAATAATCGATTTTTATTCATAATTCTCCTTAAGAAAATATAATGTTTAAGCTTATTAGTTCTACAGAAAATATATTTTATCTATATAAATATTTTAACATAAATAAATTAAAAACTTTATGTTTACCTAATATTTTATCTATCATGATGATACTTTAAAAATGAATAATACACACCTATATATATATAGGTATAAAACTTAAGCTTATTTAGAATGTAAATAACTACATCTTTATAAATTAACATGATATAATAACAATATATTATAATGGAGGTTATAAATAATGGAAAAAACAGCTTTACAAAAACTCAGAAAATTTAATCTAATTATGGGGGGCATACACTTTATCCAAGGTGTCTTAATGCTCATCTTAGCTTCAACAGTTATTCAAACAATTGGTCAATTTAAACCAGTTATAACACAAAACTTTCTACAATATAATCCAGTAACAGAAACTTTGGATTTAGTAAGTTCAAATATATTTGAATTACCATTTGGAGTATTTGTAGCAATATTCTTATTGCTATCAGCAGGTGCTCATGCATTGATCGCAATACCTAATAAGGTAAATGCTAAATACAATTCAGATTTAAAAAAAGGTATCAACCAATTTAGATGGTTTGAATATGCTTTAAGTTCATCTGTCATGATCGTATTAATCGCTACACTATTCGGTATATATGATATTGCATCTCTAATATTAATTTTTGCTGTTAATGCATCTATGAATTTATTTGGTCTAGTTATGGAACAATTAAATGCAAGACGTGAAGAAGGCGAAAAAATTATATGGGGTCCATTCATTTGGGGATCTATCGCTGGTTTAGCACCATGGGTAGCAATTCTTCTTTACATGTTTGGTACTGGTAATTACGACCAAGTTCCTTGGTTTGTATGGGCAATCGTTGGTACATACTTCGTAGCATTTAATACATTCCCAGTTAATATGGTATTACAATATCTAAAGGTTGGAAAATGGAAAGATTATCTATATGGTGAAAGAACTTATATCGTATTAAGTTTAGTTGCCAAGACAATTCTTGCATGGTTAGTTTTATTTGGAGCAATGCAACCTTAAGAAAAAAATCAAATAAAAATGCTAGGTTAGCCTAGCATTTTTTTATAGGAGTTTATATCATGTACTTTAAAAAAATAAATCATCCAGAATTCTTTCAAGGCAATAGAAAGAAAAATAACTATTTTGAAGGTTGGTATTATAAACTTGTTAGTCCTGATTTAAAAACAAGTATTGCATTTATTCCTGGTATTAGCATTAACAAAAAGGATCCTCATGCATTTATACAAGTTTTCTTATCAACTAAACATCAACTAGTCACGCACTATATTAGATATCCTAGTGATAGCTTTACATATAGTCATGATCAATTCATGGTTCAAATAAGCAATCAACTTTTTACTAAAAATGAAATTGATATTGATATAGATGATAAACAAATCAAAATCCAAGGGAAAATAAAGTTACAAGATCATGTCCCTTTAAAAAATAGTTTATATGCTCCTAATATCATGGGCCCATTTGCATATATCCCTTTTATGGAATGTAACCATGGGGTCATCTCGATGCAATCCTTTTTATCAGGTAGCCTTAAAATCAATGATGAAACCATTGATTTTAACCAAGGAAAAGCATATTTAGAAAAGGATTGGGGTAAATCATTTCCTAGTAAATACATTTGGCTACAGTCTAATCATTTTAGTGATATAGATACTTCTATTATGTTTTCTTACGCAACTATACCTTTTATGGGTCTTTCATTTAAAGGATTAATTGTGAATTTAGTCTATCATAACAAGGAATATAGATTTTCAACATATAACTTTGCTAGAATATTAAAAAAAGAGGTTTTAGATAATTCAATCTATTTTATCTTAAAAAATGGTCAGTATAAACTTCATGTTCAAGCAAAAAAAGATAGAGAGATTGAACTCAAATCTCCTGCATTTGGTGTGATGAGTCAAACAATTAAAGAAGGTTTGTCTGGTATTATTGATATAAAACTTTATAAAAATGATAAACTTATTTATGAAGATACTGGCTATCAAGCTGGTATAGAGGTTATGATGTAGATAAAAATATTATTATTCGTAACAAAAAAAGCCCCACTCATTAATTTTGAGTAGGGCTCTTATTTATTAAACTAGAAGCGACATTGTAACCAAAACGATTATAATAAGTAGTTCAATAACAAAAATATACATTTTTCTTTTTTTCATGTCTTTATCCCCCAAATATTATTTCTTTCTTTGGCTTTGTATAAGGTATTATATCATAAAATAACAACCCATTAAGTCCAGATCTCTTACTTATTTATTACGCAATTAATGAAGCAAGTGCTATAGAATAAAACTTAGATTCTGTTGAATCTGCTCTAGATGTTAAAACAATAGGTCTTTTCCCACCAACAACAACTGACGCACTCTTTGCATCTGCTAAGAACATCATACTCTTATAAAAAACATTACCAGCTTCTATTTGAGGCATTACGATCATATCAACATCACCTGCAACGTTACCTTTAACACCTTTATGTTCCGCTGCTTCTTTGCTAATCGCATTATCAAGTCCAAATGGACCACCTACTATGCAACCTGTAATTTTACGTTCTTGATTTCTTTTAACAAGTTCTACTGCATCAACAGTTGGTTGCATCTTTTCATTAAGTTTTTCAATTGCTGCGATAATACCAACCTTAGGATTAGAAATACCTAGTTTATGGAATACTCCAACACCATTTTCTATGATTTCTTGTTTCTCATCAACATTAGGATACATATTCATTGCACCATCTGTCATCATGAGTAATTTATGATAGTTTTTTAATTCAAATAGCGATACATGAGATAATCTTCGAACTCCTTTAAAAGCAAATTCTTCTTTCAAGACTGATTTTAAAATAACTTTTGTATCTACATAGCCTTTCATTAAAACATAGCCTTCATTCTCACTTGCCAGTTTAACTGCATAATCACATGCTTTATCATGTTCCATTTCATCAATGATTTCATAATAATCTTCATTGATTTTTAAACTTTCAAAAAGCATAAGTATGATTTCTTTATTCCCAATTAATATGGGTCTGACAATATCTTCAGATCTAGCCATTTCAACTGCCTCTAAAACATGCTTATCATCAGCACATGCGACAACTAAAGTTTTTAAATCACCATCTTTTGCTTGTGATATTAAATCTTTCATATTTTTAAACATCATATACCTCCTATTAAATATATTGTTTCGGTTTTTCTTCTTTTGTTAAAACTCTTAATGCACCTAAAGCCAAAGATTCCATTTCATTTTCGCCAGCATAGACTACAACTGGTGCAATAAACTGAACTCTTGGTGTGACTATCTCTACTAATAGTTTATCATATGCTAGTCCACCTGTTAAGATGATTTCATCTACTCTACCTTCTAGAACGGTAGCTTGTATGCCAATTTCTTTTGCGATTTGATAGCACATAACTTCGTGAATGAACTTAGCTTTTTCATCACCATTTTTTATTCTGTCTTGAATTTCTTTTCCATCGTTAGTTCCTAGATATGCAACAAGGCCACCCTTACCATAATTTTTTCTTTTTATTTCTTCTAAGGTGTATTTCCCACTAAAGCACATATTATACAATGGACCCATAGGAACAGAACCACTTCTTTCAGGAGACATAGGTCCATCTCCATCAAGTGCGTTATTAACATCTATGACTTTACCTTTTTTATGTGAAGCAACACTAATACCGCCACCTAAATGAGCAATAATAAGATTTAAATCTTCATATTTTTTCCCTAAATCTTTTGCACGTTTACGTGCAACAGCTTTATGATTTAATGCATGAAAGAGGCTTCTTCTTTGCAATTCTGGGAAACCAGAATATCTGTAGTGATCATCCATTTCATCAACTGCAACTGGATCAACAACATATGCAGGTATACCATATGGTTTACCTAAATTTCTAGCTAATATGCATCCTAAATTAGAAGCATGCTCTCCTCTTTTAGCTTCCATCATATCTTGGATCATTAAATCATTGACTTCATAAGTTCCACTTTCAATTGGTTTCAACATACCACCTCTACCAACAATTGCTGAAAAAGTACTTAAATCAATATGTTCTTTATTTAAAAAATCTAAAATGATTTGTTCTCTAAATTTATATTGATCAATGATATGTTTATATTTCATGATCTCTTCAGTCTCATGATTAATCTTAAATTCAGATACAAGTTCTTCATCTTTATAAACTGCTAACTTAGTAGATGTAGAACCTGGATTGATTGCTAATATTAAATGTTTCATCATATCACCTTTTTCTCTAAAGAGCTTATACGCTCTGATATTGTTGGATGATTATAAAATAATTTCACATACAAAGGATGTGGATTCAAATTTGAAAAGTTTTCTCTTGCAAGCACTTCTAATGCACCAATCATATGTTCTTGACCAACATATTTTTTAGCAAAACCATCTGCTCTATACTCTATTTTTCTAGACCAACCATTGGTGAGCATACCTAATAAAATAGAAATCGGACCCATTAAGATGGTGAATAATATTAAGCCAAAGCCAAAGAATACACCTTCAAGTCCAAATGCTGTATAGACTGATGGAGATTGCATGATTAAGCCAATAACCAAAGCATAGAGACCGAAAGTTAATATGTTTTGAAATAACATTTTAGTCGTATCTTTATATGTAGCATGCCCTAATTCATGAGCCAAAACAGCTAGCACTTGTTCTTCACTTAATTTTTCAATTAATGTATCATATAAGACTACATCTCTGGTTTTACCTAATCCACTAAAAAATGCATTAAGCTTAGATGATCTTTTTGATGCATCCATAACAGAAATTTTTTCAACTTCAAATCCTAACTCATTAGCTAATTTATCAATTTTTTCTTTTAATGATCCATCTTCTAAAGGTGTTAATTTATTAAATAGTTTTACAAATACTTTTGTATTTAATAAAAACATGATAATCATCACAACTGCTAAAAACACCCAAGCTAGCAAAACAAAAACCCAAATAGAATCAATAAATGCTAGATAAAGACCTTGAAGTCCAGCAACTAATGCTCCAAATAATAGACTTGCTAATAAGAAACTTTTAATTTGATCAATCACAAACGTTTTCTTTGTTGTTTTGTTAAATCCATATTTTTCTTCAATTTTAAATGTATCGATATATTCAAAAGGTATTCCGATAAATGTTTGGATAGCCAAATAAATCACTAAGAATATCCATGTTTGTAAAATTTCAGAATGTGTCACATTTAAAGCAATGCTCTCAAATATTCCAAAAACTTTAAACAATAATAACCCTAAAATCAATGCTGTAAAAACAGATTTTTGAATAATTCCAAATCGCAAATGTTCTTGATTATAACTTGCCCATTTTTTATATACTTCCTCATCATAAATATTTTTTACATTATCAGGTAATTCAAGTCTTGAATGTTTAACATTTAAAATATTTAAAACTAAATCTATCACATACATAGATGCAATTAAAGCGATAATAACAATATGCATTATTTTGTCTCCTTGATATTTGGTTTAAATGTAGATGTGAAATGTCTAAGCATAGGAGATTCATACTCAAATACATATCCTTTTAATTCATTTCTTCTCTTATAAACTTCTATGACTGCCTGTCCTACAATTTCTAGATGACTATATGTATAAAGTCTTCTTGGAATCGTAAGTCTCATAAACTCAATTGGGCTTTTTAAGTTCTTATGTGTGTCTGGATCTCTTCCTAAGAGTAGAGAACCAATTTCTACACCTCTTATACCCGCTTCTAAATATAACTCGTTTACAACGCTTAATGCTGGAAATTGATCATAAGCAATGTGCGGTGCCATTTTCCCACAATCCACAAACACAGCATGTCCTCCAATAGGATATTGAATAGGAACACCAGCTTCTTTAAGCATATCACCTAAAAATCTGATTTGATCTACACGATGTCTTAAATATCTCATATCTAAAGCTTCCATAAGACCTTGAGCAAGAGCTTCCATATCTCTACCACTTAGACCTCCATATGTTGGAAATCCTTCATAAGGAACAATATATGTTTGACATTTTTTATAAAGGAGTTCATCATCTTTAATTGCGATGATCCCACCCATATTTACCAAACCATCTTTTTTAGCACTCATTAGAAATATATCAGCTAAATCAAATGTTTTTCTTGAAATTTCTAATATAGATAAATCCTTAAATCCTTCTTCACGTTCTTTAATGAAAAATGCATTTTCAGCATATCTAGCTCCATCGATTAATAAAGTAATTCCATATTTATGACTTATTTCTTTAACTGCTTTCATGTTCGCAAAACTAACAGGCTGTCCACCAGCACTGTTGTTAGTAATTGTCATGATAATGCCACCAATATTTTCGCTACCTTTTTCTAAAATAAGTTCTTCTAATCTAACAAGATCAAAATTACCTTTAAATGGATGATCAAGCTCTATATTAAAGCATTCATCAATGACACAGTCAATTGCTCTTGCACCTGCAAGTTCAACATGAGCTCGTGTTGTATCAAAATGAATATTCGAAATAAAATACATCCCTTTTTTAGTAACAAGCTGTGGAAGAACTATTTGTTCTGCTCCTCTACCTTGATGAGCGGGTATAAAATACTTATAGCCTGTAATATTTTTTACAACCCCTTCGAGTTTATAAAAACTTTTACTTCCAGCATAAGCTTCATCTGCGGTCATCATATGACCCCATTGTTCTTGACTCATTGACCCAGTCCCAGAATCAGTTAGTAAATCAATATATACATTTTTACTCGCTAAAGAAAACGGATTGTACCCTGCATTTTTCAATAATTCAATGCGTTCTTCTTTTGTTGTTTCAAATATGGGTTCAACCATTTTAATTCGATACGGTTCTGCCGTATATTTCTTATTCATATGTCACCTCACTATAATCTAACTCTATTATACATGGTTAAAGTTATAAAATAAAGCCATGAATAAAAACGCTTACAAAAAAACTATAACATTATGCTATTCATCTATATAAATGCTATACTAACAGTAAATAAAGGAGGTCTCCTATGAATGATTTAGTAAAAGCTTTTGATGATTTGCCATGGATTTTAAAACTTATATTAGCTTTACCTGGTATTGATGGAATTGCTTGGGGTATTTATAGAATTGCAAAAGGTATCACAAAAAATGATTTAACATTAATCATCGTTGGTATATTATGGATTGCATTTGGATTTGTAATTTTTTGGGTAATTGATTTAGTTACAATACTTCTTTACAAAAAACCAACTGTTTTAGTTTAATTTTTAATATCTTATATATAAATAAAAAAGGGGAATAACATGATATGTTATTCTCCTTTTTATATCTTTTTTAATACTTTTGTTTTTCTGGTATGACACCTCTAATGCCACCTTTTGGATTGTCTACATCACCGATATATCTTGGAATCAAATGAACGTGACAATGCATAATGGTTTGTCCAGCATAAATGCCTTCATTAAAACCAACATTATATCCATCTGGATGAAATAATTGATCAATATGCTTTTTACTTATCTCAAGCAAAAGATTAATATCATTTTTCTCATCTTCATTAAGATCAAAATATGATGCAACATGTCTTTTTGGCATAATAAGCATATGTCCTTTATTGACTGGAAAACTATCATATATTGCAAAAGCTAATTTGTTTTCATATATAATTTTTTCTCTCTTCTTTAGATACTCACAAAATACACACATATAAACTCCTTATTTCGTTTATAGTTTACTTAAAACTTCTATTTCTTCTTTTTCAAGTCTAAACGTATACCATTGTTCTAAATGTTTAGCTCCTAATGATTTATAAAAATCAATGGATTTTGTATTCCAATCAAGGCACATCCAATCAATTCTATAATAGCCTTTTTCAACCGCAAGACTAGCTAAAGCTTTAAACATTAATTTTCCATATCCTTGATGTCTATATTCTAAATCAATATAAATATCTTCCAAATATAAATTAGCTCTTCCTAAAAAGGTAGAATACGTTAAAAAATATAACATAAAACCAATGGGTTTTCCATTTTTCTCTGCAATTAATACAAAAGCTTGTTTCTCTTCAAATATAGTGTGTTCTATATCTTTAAGCGTTGCAACTACTCGATCACTTAGTTTTTCATAAGCTGCAATCTTTTTTATATATGATAATATCAATGATGCATCATCTTTAGTCGTTTTTCTAATTTCAAATTCATTTTGTTTAAATACAATAACCTTCATAATTAAGCCTTCTTATTTTAATTTAATTTTACTTAAGGGTGTATATGTTAATAAATCATTTACTCTATGACTATAATAAATAGTGATCTCTTCTACTTTTAACTTATAACTCTTTGTCTTGCTCATCTTTAAATTCTGCACATTGTCTAAATGCACTTTTCTAGCTAAAGTGACATGTGGTTCATATTTATTGCGCTCTATTCCAAAAAGCTCATGGCTTTCGAAATCGACGATATGATGTATCTTATCTAAATAATCAGAACCTTTTTGCACACCAATCCATAAAGTGTATTCATTATTTTTTTCAAAATATCCTATATCTTTTAGATAAACATCAAATGCTTTAATATCTTTTAGTCTTTTAGCTAAAATCTGATCTAGCGCAACGATTTCCGATATTTTCATTTCTCCAATAAACTTTATAGTTAAATGATAATTTTCATTTAAACTTTTATTATAAGTTTCGGTTAATCTCAATACTTTATCTGCTTCATCATCAAGTGAATTTCTAATATCTTCTGGTATTTTAACACCTACAAATATTCTCATATACTCACCACCATATCTATATTATAACAAAAAAGAGACTTTATATAAATCTCTTAAATGTTGTAACTTACATTTGCAATAAAATTCTTTAATTGTTTTGTTTGTGGATTATCTAAAATCTTTATATCGCCATGTTCAATAACTTTCCCATTTTCCATAAAAACGACATAATCAGCAGCTCTTTTAGCAAACTCTATTTCATGTGTGACAATCATAAAATTTGTTTTTCTTTCTCTTAATTTTAAAATAGTCTTTAAAACTTCATGAGATAAAATCGGATCCAGGGCACTGGTTGGTTCATCAAGAAAAACAACTTCTGGATGAATTGCTAGTGATCTAATGATACTAGCTCTTTGAGCTTGTCCTCCAGATATTTTAGCTGGGATCTTATCTTTATGTTCAATCAATTCAAATTGTTCTAATAATTTTAAAGCTACTTCATTTGCACTATCAATATCCATATGGTGAACTTTTTCTAAAACAATAGTAATATTTCTTAAAATGGTTAAATGTGGAAATAAATTATGTGCTTGAAATACAAATCCAACACTTTTATAATATTCTTTTTTATCTTCTTGCGTGACAACATGTTGGTTAAGCATGATCTCGCCTGATATAGGATCTTCGATGCCTGCAAGCAGTCTTAGTAATGTTGATTTACCAGCACCACTTGGGCCAATAAGTGCAATACCGGATTTATCTTTAATCTCTAAATCAACATGATCCAAAATAACTTTTCCTTCATATACTTGCAAAATATCTTCAAGTTTTAAATCCATGATGCCACCTTCTTTTCAAAATATTTAGCCAAGAAAATTAAAGGCAATGTAATAATTAAATATAAGATAAACATAACTAAATAGCCTTCAACAACAGCAACTGTTGTTGTTTGTATTGATGTAATTTGATCATATATTTCTTTAACACCAATAAAACTAAGTAAACTAGACCCTTTAATGATAATCGCTAAATTAACAATGATTGGAGGAATAATCACCTTCACAAGTTGTGGCAAAATAATATATCTATATTTTTAATAATTAGTAAACCCTAAAACTTTCATTGCTTGATATTGAGTTTGATCAATAGATTGCATCGCACCCATAAAAGCATTTCTCATATATGGAGCCATAAATAAACTAAACGCAATAACTCCTGCTAAATATCTATTTGTTATATTTAGCGGAATAGCTATAAAATAATAAGCAACAATGACAAATACAAGTGTAGGCGTTCCAAAAATAACTTCACTAAAAATATTTGAAATATATTTGAAAGCCAGCATGTCAGATTTTGAAAGCAAATATAAAACAAACCCTAAAATAGTACTTGAAAATAGTACAATTAAACTGACTGAAATTGTATTGATAAAACCAGTAACAAGAAAATTTGGGTATTGAAATATAGCTTCAATTCTAAAATTACTTCTTCCTGGATAAGCAAATATAATAAAGGAAATGAGCAATCCATAAAAAGCAATCGCTATTCCTATATTAAATGCTTTATTCTTCTTCATCAATAATGCCTTGTAAATAAATATCTAAAGTCGCTCCAGGGATGTTACTATCAATTACACTATTATATTTATTTCTTAAAATATCATATACACCATTTGTTTCTAATCCGGCAATAAAAATATTTGCTTCAGCAACTAAATTACTACCTTTTCTAAATGCCATACCAATAGGTGATAGAGAAAGTGGATCCATTAATATTTCAGTCGTATCAGGATTTGCTAAATGTTGACCTGCAGCATTTCCTACACTCATTAAAAAGACATCTGATGCTCCAGTCACAACTTCTAATACAGCTGCTGTAACGTCATTAACTTCTCTAATAACTGGATTATTTGCTAGCTCTCTTGCAACATCAAGTGTTGCAAATGTTTTAGGTGCAACAAATCTTACATTTTCAATTGCTAATAAATCTTCTTTAGTTTCTATATTATTATCATCATAAAACGTTTTATTCACAAGCGTTACTAATGGAAAATTAAAATACTTGTTACTAAAATCAACTGATAACGCTCTGTCTTCAGTAATCGTCATAGAGCCAATAATAACATCAATAGTTCCAATATTTAATTCTGTAATTAAAGAACCAAATGGAACATCAACAATTTGTACTTCTTTACCTAAATACTTCCCAAATTCTTCAGCTAATGTTACACTAATACCTGTTGGATTTCCGTCACTATCAACTGTTTCATGCGGCGGATAAGTTAAATCCATCCCTACCTTTAAAACATTTGAATCATCGCTACATCCTACAAGTAAACCTATAGCTAACATTGCTACAAACAACATTAATATTTTTTTCATTTTTTCTTACCTCTCTTTTTTTAAACTATGTTTTCTACATGACTAATTATAATTATAAAGTATATATATAACAACACATATGCTTAAAAAAAAGAGTGCCAAGCACTCTTTTTAAATTAACTAAAATTATCAAATAATACATTGTCATCTTTCATATCATGATTCTTTAATACATTGATACAAGCTTTAATCATACCTGGAGACCCGCATAGGTAAGCTTCTGAATCACTTAAATCCTTAGTGTGTCTATCAACTACGTCAGTAATTAAACCAACATCACCTGTCCAATTATCTTCTTCAAGTGGTTCTGATAAAGCTGGAATATATTGAAAATTCGGAAATTCTTTTGATAACTGTTCGAATTCTTCTGTGTAATATAAATCTCTTTTTGATCTAGCTCCAAAGAAATATTTAACTTTTCGAGTCATCCCTTTGTCTCTTAATGCATATAATATAGAGCGTATAGGTGCTTTTCCTGATCCACCGGCGATACAAATCATATCCTTATTTGAATCCTCTCTTAAGAAGAAATCTCCATAAGGTCCTGTGATTATCATTTTATCTCCAACTTGCATTGCTTTATGAACAAATGTCGTTGCTTGACCATTTGGAACAAGTCGAATAATCAATTCAACTTCTGATTTGTTCTTTGGATCTGATGCAATTGAATAAGCACGAATAACATCAATACCTGGAACTTTTATTTGAACATATTGTCCTGGTTTAAAATCAATGTGATCAGGATCTAATAATTTAAATTTAACGAGCTTAATATCATATGTTAAGTCTCTAACTTCTGATATTCTTGTCTTATATTCTTTTGCGTTTAATAAGCCTTTAGGTAAAACAATTTTCATATCTGTTTTAACTTTAACTTGGCATGATAATCTAATGCCTTCTTTTCTTTCTTCTTCACTAATAAATGCTTCTTCTGTAGGTTTAATCGTTCCATCTCCACCTACTAATCTAAATTTACAAAATCCGCATGTTGCTTTTCCACCACATGCAGATGGAATAAATATCTTTTCACTAGCTAAAGTATTTAATACTGTATCGTCACCCTTAACAGGTATCTTCGTATCATCATTAATAGTAATGACTTTTTCGCCACCACCACCTAATAATTTCTCAACTAAAATCAAGATAAAAGAGATGACTAATAATACACCAATTAATACTACAGGAAGTTCCCAACTCATAAAATCACGCTCCTTTTCTTATACTAATCCAGTAAAGCCCATAAATGCAAGAGCTAAAATACCTAAAACGATAAATACAATTGCCTTACCTTGTAATCCTTTAGGAGGATTACTAATTTTTGCCATCTTTTCTCTTAATCCTGCAACTAAGACTATTGCTAACATCCAGCCTACACCTGAACCAAATGAAAACGATACAGTTTGAGCAAATGTATAGTCTCTATTAACAAAGAATAATGAAACAGCAAGTACAACACAGTTAACGGTAATTAAAGGTAAGAAAATCCCAAATGCATTATACATTTTTGGAACAAATCTTTCCAAAAATATTTCTAATAATTGTACAACAGCTGCAATCGTAATAATAAATACAATTAAACTAATAAATTCAGTATTAGTTGCAACTAATAATTTATAAATAGGATAATTGATCACTGCAGTTATTGTTACAACAAATACAACAGCAATACCCATTCCCTTAGCATTTTTAACACTTGTTGAAATTGCGATTAATGGACACATCCCTAAAATAAAGACTAGGGCAATATTGTTATTTAAAATCGATGATATAAATAGTTCTATAATATTCATTTATTTGCCCTCCTATACGACAGTTTCATAATTTTTTGTAAGCTCTCTGATACCCCATATCATAAGTGCAATTACAAAGAAACCACCTGGCGCCATTGTCATAGCAACCCAATTAATCCAATTTGGCCCAACAACTCTAATATTTAAGAAAGTCCCAAACGCCAATATTTCTCTAACACTTGCGACTGCAATTAAAACAAATGTATAGCCTAATCCACTAGCAAGTCCATCAATTAACGAATATTTAACTGGATTTTTTACTGCGAATGCTTCAGCTCGACCCATAACAATACAGTTAGTGATGATTAATCCTACATATGCATCCAAAGAATCAGCAATTGTAGGGTAAAAAGCTTGTAAAACTAATTGAAAAATAATAACAAATGTAGAGATAATAACCATATAGGTAACCATTCTTACTTTACCCGGAATAAAGCTTCTTAATAATGAGACTGCAGCAGAACTTGCCATCACAACAAATGTTACACCAATACCCATAGCAATCGCGTTTTCAACTCTATTTGATACAGCCAAAGCAGAACAAATACCTAAAACTGCAATTGCAATCGGATTATTAGTAGCAATACCATCTTTTAAAATGTTATACCATTTCTTATACTTAATTCGAATTAAATTCATTTAAATGGCCTCCTACTCATTCCGTGCTTGCCATAAAGCACTATATGTCTCATAATTTGTATTTAGAATAATTTCAAATGCATTAGATGTTCCTGTAGCTCCTGTAATTGCGTCTACTTCATAATCTTGTGTTGCACCCTCTTTAGTTATATCTAAACTTGGTGTCATTTTTTTACCTACAAAAGTCTCTAAGAAAGGTCTTTCAGCAACAATCCCACCTAATCCTGGTGTTTCTTCTTGTTGCAGAATAGTAATTCTAGCAATTGTTTCAAAGTCTGGTTCTAAAGTGATAATCCCGATGATTGGACCCCATAAACCACTACCTTCAAATTGATAACTAACTTTATTGCTAACTTCATCAACATAAAATGTGTATCCGTCTATTACAATAATGTTAACTTCATCAGCGTAGATATCATGAATATTAGCAAAAGTATATTCGACATCAAATCCATCTAATACGGCTGATTTTAATTTAGCTTCACGATTCAACTCAATTCGATCTTTAGTTAGTGCGTCAGCGCCAAGTAATAATCCACTTGTGATTAAACCTAGTAAGACTACAAAAACAATTAGCTTAAGATTTTGATTCATCAAGTGCACCCTCTTTCTTTAATGCTCTATTTTCAAACATATTATCAATTAATGGTGCAACTGCACTCATTAATATAATTGCAAACATTGTCCCTTCTGGATAAGTTGCGTCAGAATATCTTATTAAAACTGTAATCGCTGCAATACCTAATCCATATAGAACTCTACCCCAATTGTGTATAGGTGCAGTTACTGGATCAGGAGCTATGAAAAATGAAACAAATAATAAATTCCCCACCAATAAAGCATAAAAAGCTATAGGAAACTTAGGAAATCCGAGTAATCTTCCAATAAAAACAAAAACAAACACACCACCAATAATTGAAAGTGGAATCTTCCAATCAATAACCTTTAAGAAAATTAAGATAACACCAACAACCAAAATACCTAATCTAAAAGTTTCTCCTAGTGCTCCTGGTGTGCTTCCTAATAACATATCAACTATTGAATAAGTTGTTCCAACTTCATTTGCTCTAACCAACATGGTTGGGAAGAATTGAGGAAAAGAAACTGTAACAAATAATAATCCAACTAAAGCTGGATTAAATACGTATTTCCCACTACCTCCAAATATGCCTTTACCAAAAAATGTACCAAATGCAGACCCAACTGCAACCATCCAAAAATATTTTATTTCTAGTGTGGAAGGTATGAGTAGCGTAAGCAATAATGGATATATCATCCAAGCTCCATCAAAATCAATTTTTCTGCCCTTATGAAACATCAATTCTACAAGAAAAGCCGCTAATAAGGATATAGCCGCTACAAGTAAAACTTGATATCCATAAATAAGGGTTGACGATAAAACTAAAATAGATAACGCGATTGTCATAATCATGACATTTCTTTTATCTAGTGCTTTTTTAATCACTGTTTCATAAGTTTGCGTCATAAAGTCACCACTACTTTCTTATTTAATGTCTAGTAAGTTTTTGCTCACTAATTTGTAAATATTTTATCATATTTTCTGTCTTTTTTTATTCTTGATGCGTTTTTAGTTAAATAATAAATGAAAATGAAGTAAATATCATAAAAACCACGTAGATGTGGTTTTTATTTGTTTATTTATTTCATGAATCTTCGTATGATTTTCTCTTGTTTTTTTGTATAAGGTGGATATGCAAGTTTTATATCAAATTTAGTAGTTTTCTTTGTATATGTTTTTTGATTCGAAAATGCTTGAAATGATGTATATCCGTGATATATTCCAATTCCACTTAATCCAACTCCGCCAAAAGGTAGATTTGGATTTGTAACTTGCATGATGGCATCATTGATACCACCACTGCCAAAAGATAGTTCGTGAAATACTTTATGTATTTCATTTTTATCATTTGAAAACATATATAATGCTAAAGGTTTTTCTTTTTGTTTAATGATTTCAATAACTTCTTCTAATTCTTCATACACTAAAACAGGAAGTATAGGTCCAAATATTTCTTCTTGCATGACTTTATCATCCCAAGTAACGTTATCAAGAATAGTTGGAGATATAAATTTAGATTTTTCATCAACTTCATTGCCAAAGACCACTTTATCTGGATTGATTAATCCTTTTAATCTTTGAAAATGTCGATCATTTATAATTCGACCAAACTCATTATAATCTGGATAAAAATTCTTTATTTCTTTTTTAAAAAGATTTATTAATTCTTCATGTATTTCTTTTTCTACGTAAATATAATCAGGTGCAATACATGTCTGTCCTGCATTAATAAATTTACCAAATATAATGCGCTTAGCAGCAATCTTTAAATTTGCAGTCTTATCAACTATTGTTGGACTTTTACCACCAAGTTCTAAAGTTACAGGTATCAAATGCTTACTAGCTTTTTCATAAACGATTTTCCCTACTGTTGCACTTCCTGTGAAAAAGATGTGATCAAATTTTAAATCTAAGAGTTTACTAGTAACTTCTTTTGCTCCTGTAATGACTTTAATATAACTTTCATCAAATGTTTGACTAATTAATTTAGCTATAACTGCTTCAGTTTGAACTGTATATTCACTTGGCTTAATGATTGCGGTGTTACCAGAAGCTATCACTCCTATGAGTGGTTCTATAACAAGTTGAAAAGGATAATTATATGGAGCTATAATACATATAACACCTAAGGGTTCTTGTGACATAAATGATTTAGTCCCAAACAAAAATAATGGTGTCTTTACTTTTTTAGGCTTCATCCATTTTTTTAAATGTTTTATAGTAAAATCAATAGAATTTAAAACAAAACCAATTTCTGTTGTATATGCTTCAACTGAAGATTTATGTAAATCATCAAATAAAGCTTTTGTGATTTCCTCTTCATGCTGCTTAATAGCAGATTTTAATTTCTTTAATTGCTCAACTCTAAATTCATAATCTTTTGTTTGATTAGAATTAAAAAACTTTTTTTGCTTATTGAATACTGATTCCATTTTATCCATCCTTCTTCGCTTTCAAATCTTAATATGTTTATTTAATATTAGTTATATTATAACAAAAATAATCATCATTCTCACACACAGGATTAAAACAATAAAAAAGTCGAGATTTCTCTCGACTTATTGTTTAGATTAAATTGCGCATTTTTCGTAAACACAATCAGGATCACTACATTGGATACATCCTTGTTTCTTAATTAAAACGCCTCCACAAAGTGGACATAATTCTTTTTCAATTTTTTCTGGAGTGTATCCGGTAGGTGAAACACTTATGTGTGTCACATATTCTTTTACAACGCCGGTTTTCTTATTAGCCCATTTTTCTTCTATATGAAGATGAGGTGGGTTTGCAGGATTTAAATCTTTAGTATCCTCGTTAATGCCAGCTAGGATACCAATTTTAGCACAACGATCTCTAAAGACTGTTGCTCCTTTTAATCCTTTTGACCAAGCTGTTGTATAAATATTAACAACATCATCAACATTTGCACTATTAGGAACATTAAATGTAGATGAGATAGCTGTATCTACATATTTTTGAATGGTTGCTTGTACGTTTGCACGATCTTCAAAATCAATATTTTGTGAAGTGATAAGTGCCCATGCAGGAAGATCTTCTGGATCAACATTCATTGCCTTAGCTAATGCAACTGGAGTTTTTTCCCATACAGTAATTGTTTTTTCATCTTCAAATATGCTAATGATTCTTCTTGTGTAATTGATTTGGAAGAATGGTTCAACTCCACCACTTACACCAAGTATATTTGATATAGAACCTGTAGGTGCTATACTTAATAATCTTGAGTTTCTCATACCGTATTTTTTAATTAATTCATCAGTATCTTTATCGATAGCTGCTTTATAGAAACTTGATTTAGATATCTTATCATAATCATATTTAGGGAAAACGCCTAATTCTTTAGCACGAAGTGCTGTAGCTTTAGCAGCTGAATTAATCATTTTTCTCATAAGTTTATCTAAAAATTCTAAAAACATTTTAGACCCATAAGGTAATTTCATAGATAAAGCTAAATCAGCTAAACCCATAACGCCTAATCCAATTTCGCGATATTGTGTTACATGATCGCGTTGTTGAGGTAGAGCATGGCGATCACCTAATAAAGTTAATAGGTCATCTAATGCATAAATCATTTCGGTTGTGACAAAATCAAATCTATCAAAATCATATACCGCTTGATCAGTAAATGGGTTTTTAACAAACGCATTTAAATTGATACTTCCTAAATTACATGAACCATGAGCCATAAGTGGTTGTTCTCCACATGGATTGGTTGCTGTAAATTTAACTTCATCATATTCACTTAAGAAATGATAGTCATTCATATGATCGATAAAGACAACGCCAGGATCACCCATTGTATGAGCTGCATATCCAACAAGTTTTAATAACTCTTTAGCATTTACTTTCTTTTCAATAGTTTCATAAGGTGTTTCAAAATTCATTACCCATTCTTTATTATCTTTTGCTGCTTTCATAAAGTCATCAGTTAAAGCAATTGATATATTTGCACCATTAACTTTATTTAAATCAAGTTTAGTTGTAATAAAATCAATGATATCTGGATGACCAATATTTAAAACTAACATCAAAGCGCCACGTCTTGCGTCTTGTTGTGTATTTAATGTTGTATGTGAATATTTTTCAGCAAATACCATCACACCAGGTGTAGTATTACTACTGTTATTAACTTTAGCACCTTTAGGACGGATATTTGATAAATTCATCCCTTGACCACCACCATAACTATAAGTTCTAGCTATTTGATAATCAACTTTATAAATACTTTCTAAACTATCTTGAGGATCTTCTGTAACATAGCAGTTAGATCCGGTAATATTTCCTTCTCTACCAATTGCGTATAAATTACGACCACCAAAAATAGCTTCTTTTTTTCTAAATATTTTTTCTAAGGCCGGTTTGTCAAGAGTAACTCTTTTTAAGAACTCTTTTTTGCTTTCGCCCTTAATTAAGTATTTTTGTAAAATTAAATCTTGTCTTTCATCATTATCTGACCATGGATTTTCACGATCATGTTTTTGTTTTTCTCTATATTTAATATACGATCTTGCAGCATCAAAATGCTTAGACTGCATTAAAAAGTTCTCAACATCATCTTGAATTTGCTCAATATTAATGTCTGCATCTTTCTCGTAGCTTTTTGTAATCTTTTCTGCTTGTTTTTGACAATCTGCTAAAGTAACGTTTGCGCCTACCCCTTTATAGGACTTAAACATAGCTAAAGCAATCTTGTTAAAATCGAAGAGTTCTTTTGTTCCGTTTCTCTTAATTACATACATACACATAACACCCCTTAATTTTCTATACTAGCATTGTATCATAGAATGTATGACTATTCTATAATTTTTTCTATGAAAATACTTTCATAAAAAAATATAGTTTCCTCATAATTATTCTAAAAAAATATCAATATTTCTGCAAGCATTACATCAATTATAGGCGTATCGTATTTATCTTTCAATTCTTACGCTTGTAAAAAAAATATAAGCCGATAATCGGCTTATATATTTATAATTTTAATATTGTAACACCCTAAGAACTTCATCATAAATAAGATTTAAAATACCTTCTTCATCTAATTGTGTTTGTTTATTTATATATTGAAATGATAATCCTGAGATAAGAGCTTGAATCACATAACCTCGTGTTGGTTGTTTTGTTAACCCGCTAGGAACTGCTTTCTCTAAAATTCCTAAACGCATGATATCTATAAATCGTTCTTGTAAATGATCAGAAACCTCATTCATTTTTTTATCAATGAGCTTATTATTAAAATGATTAACTTGTTTTTGATGACTCATGATTGTTTCAACTAAATGTTTAGCATCATTCATTGCATGTAATAATCTTCTAACTTGTTCAATGAAAGCTTTCTTAAACGTAGTTTCTGATAAAGGGTTTAAAATCTGTTGTTCATAATAACTAAGTAAATACATATATGTATCACAAATAAGTGTATCTTTATTTTCAAAATACTCATATACTGTCGATTTACCGATATCAGCTTTCTTTGCGATTTCTGATAAAGAAATTTGTGTTACATCTATATCTTGTTTTATATATTCAATGACGACTTCAATAATTTTATCCTTGGTTTGCAACTTCTTTGTCCTCCTTTAGCATTGCTTTTCTATTAAGCATTGCATAAATCGTAGGAACAACAACTAATGTTAAGATTGTTGCATAAATCAAACCACCAATAGCGGTAATTGCCATAGGTTGTAAGAGTTCAGAACCTTCACCAATAGCTAGTGCCATAACAAGTAATGCAAGGATTGTTGTAAGAGCAGTCATTAAAATTGGTCTTAATCTTGTCTTACCTGCTTCTACAATAGCCTCTTTAACAGGTAATCCTTTTTCTCTTAGTTTATTAATATAATCAATTAATACAATACCATTGTTGACGACTACACCGACTAATATAATCAATCCCATGATTGAAACCATTGAGAGATTCATATTTGTGATCAGTAATGCTAGAAGTCCACCTGTGAAAGCTAGAGGAATCGTAGCTAAAATGATTAAAGGATATACAAGTGATTGGAATTGAATTGCCATAATCATATAAACTAATAGAATTGCTACAATAGCTGCGACAGTTAAATCACTAACAGCCTTCATAATTTCTTCGTTTTCACCAACAAACTCAACGTTGTATCCACTGCCATAATCTTTAAACTCATTATCAAGATATGTACTTACTTGATCAGTAGCTTCTGTACTTATCAAAGTGACATTGTATCCTTCTTCTATTTGTGCATTTACTGTTAAATATCTATTTGATCCATCTGTATAGATAGTTGAAAAGCCTGTAACTTTTTCGATATCAGTAACACTTTCATTTGGATCAACCAAATTAAATAAAGGTGCTAAAGCAATGCTTTCTAAAGTTGGATTAAAAACATCAAAAGGATTCATGACGATAACTCCAGCATCAATCACTAAATAAGGATTAATTATAAATTGTACTGGTGTGCCATCAACATATGTTGGAAGCATAACATTTGGTACATAAATACTCATATTTGAATCAGCTTCATAAATATCAATCATATCTCTTGTTGTTTGATCAAATAATCTAACACCACCTAAGAATGTTAAGTAATCTCCAAATACTCCAAATGAGAAATCTCCAAGTGCTTCATTAGGTATTTCAAGTTCATAATCTATACCTTCAATTTGAACAGTAAGTGTTTCACTTGAAGTTAATCCAGATAAATTAGCAAATAAATAGTTAATATTTTCACTAACATCTTGATTTGTTAGACCAAATTCAATAGCCTTATCTTGATTGACAGTGAGTTTAACATTATCTGATCCAGCACTTACACCATTATCGATTTCAACAACATGATCTACATCACTTAATATAGCAGTTATATCATTGGCAATATCTTCAAGTGTATCAAGATTATATCCACTTACTTTGATACTTATTCCAGAACCACCAGTAAGAGCTCCAGCTGAATTTTGTGATGATACATTAAAATCTAGGATATCTGTACTACTCAAATTATCAATGCTATCATAGTTGTAAGCTTCTAGTAACGCTAAAATTAATTTTTCATTTTCAATAGTCGTTAACTTTCTATTAGATTTAAGGTTAATTGAAAAATTAATACCCGTGCTTGATCCAAACATACCCATCATAGCCATTGGATTACCGCTTGTTCCAATAGTAGCAGCAACACTTTCAACATCATCAATTTCTAATAAATCAACGGTGAGTTCATCTGCTAGATTAGCTTTACCAGTAAAAGATGCTAAGCTTTGTGTTTCAATTGAAATTTCTATACTACCTTCATCTGATTCAGGTAATAAAATGAATCCTTTTGAATAAACTAAGAAGAACGAGCCTCCCAATAAAACAAGAACAGTAATGATAGTTAGTGCCTTATGTTTTAAAGTGAATAATACTGAAGTTTCATACCAAACTTTTAATTTGTGAATGACTTTGCCTTCTTTATTCTCTTTCTTATCATTTAAAATTAACGAACTCATTGATGGAACAACAGTAAGTGCAATAACTAAACTAGCTCCTAGTGAATATGCAATAGTAAGTGCCATTGACATGAAGACATCACTAATTAAACCTTCAACAAATATAAGTGGTAAGAATACCGCAATTGTTGTAAGTGTAGATGCAGTAATTGCACCAGATACTTGTTTAGCACCCTCTATAGCTGCTTCTTTTCTAGAAACACCTTCATTAATCATCCTATAAATATTCTCGATGACAACCACCGCATTATCTACAAGCATCCCAATAGCTAGGGCAAGTCCACCCATAGAAACTAGATTTAAGGTAACATTTGAAAAATACATAAGCATAAATGCTGATATAACTGATATTGGTATAGCTAAGCCAATTATCAGTGTTGGTTTAATATCCTTCAAGAACATAAATAATATGAGAACTGCTAAAATACCACCAATAATAATATTTTGAACTACAGCTGATATTGATGTATTAATATATTCACCTTGATCTAATAAAATTAAATATTGAGCATCTGGATCATCAGATGTGATTTGATCTAATTTCTCTAAAATATTTGAAGTGACCTCAGTAATCCCAACATCATTTTGTTTTTGAAATGATATTTGAATACCTTGTTCACCATTAATTTTAGAATAACTTTCTTCTGATGCATCTATATATGAAATACCATCAGCAATTGCTAGATCTGATAATCTGATTACATCTGTTCCATCATGATATATTGCTAAATCTTTTACTTCATCTAATGTTTGTGGCATATCTCCTAAATATAGCATTCTAATTTCACCATTATCTAGTGCAACACCTACAAGACCTCCAGTATTTTGATCTTCAATTAAAGATAATAATTGATCTTGTGTAAGTCCATAAGTTGTTAGTTTAGCATCATCTAGACGAACCTGCAGGACTACATCAGCTTGCCCTGAGATAGAAACATCTGCAACACCTTGAATACTATTAAGTTCAGTTAAGATATCTTTATTAATCCATTCTGTATTTCTAATTAAGATTTCTTCATCTGTTAAGTCTTCATCATATGTTTTAAATAATGTCACGGTCATCACAGGAAGCATATCAGGTGATATACGTAAGATTCTTGTGTTTCCAACATTTTCATTAAAACTGATATTATTCAAGTTCTCTCTTAACTCAATAACAACACTATCCATATTAGTTCCATCGGCAAACGTAATAATAGATACTGCAAAATTTTCATAACTCATTGAAGATACTTCTTCAAAATTACCAATGGTTGCGACACTGGATTCTATTTTGTTAGTTACTTCACTTTCTAAAGTTTCTGGATTTTCCCCTGGATAAGTTGTAATTGTAACAACAAATGGTAGATTTATATCCGGAAATAATGTCAATGGAAGTTTAGTTAAAGCATACGCTCCTAATACAATAATGATTAGCACTCCCATTAAAACAGTAATTGGTTTTTTTACACTATAATTGCTCATTTGGTTCTCCTTGTAAGTATTTTCCGACCGAACGGTCGGTCGGTCATGAAAATTATATCAAAGGCTTTAATAATTTGCAATCAATTTATTCTCTTTTATGAATTAACATAATATTCCAAATTCCTTTATCTTTTCTTAGTTTTCGTGTAAACTCTTATCAAGGAGTGATATTAATGGACATAATCTTACAACGCATGAATTTATACTTTAAAAAAAATCCAGTGACCTTTGTGTTACTTGTACTAAATACAATTATGTTTTTTGTCGTTTTATTCAATGGTGGTTTTACTACAGCCTCGCTTATAAATAATGGTGGGCTTTTACCTCGTTTAGTTACTGATAATAAAGAATATTATCGTTTATTAGTTTCAATGTTTTTACATGCAGGCTTACTTCATTTTTTAATGAATTCTTATTTCCTCTATTATTTAGGTAGTTTTACTGAAAAATTATTAGGTAGTACGAGATACGCTATCATTTATATGCTAAGCGGTTTAGGTGCATCAGTTGCAGTTTGGTTATTCAGTGATCCTGATGTTGTCACAATAGGAGCAAGTGGTGCGCTATATGGTATCATGGGTGGCTTACTTATCCTAACATTCTTAAAAGCTAATTGGTTTTCACCTTATGGAATCAGATCTATTAGAATGATTTCTATTATTAATATCGTCTTTACATTAACACTAAGTGGTGCTGTCAGTGTTCAAGGTCATCTTGGCGGATTAGTGTCCGGTATTATTCTTACTTACTTATTCATACCAGATCTTCCCAATTCGAAACAGCGTTATCAAGATCATATAAATCCTAATAATCAAGTGCATAACGGAAAAATTATTATTGATATGGATGATGTAACTGATGATGATATTTATACAAACTAATTACATTAAGTATATACAAAAAGAACCCATCTTATGATGAGTTCTTTTTTATATTTATATAACTTATTCAGTTCTAAGTGCAACTACTGGATCTCTTTTAGCTGCAATTCTACTTGGGAATAATCCTGCAATTAATGTTAATAATGTTGATAATACAATTAAGAACAATGCGCTGGTTGCTGGTAGAGATGCAAAATTAGGAACATCAATAAATCTTTCAACTAGTAAATTAATAGGAATGTTTAATAAGAAAGAAACGATAATACCAAATATACCTGCAGTGAAACCAATTAATAAAGTTTCTGCATTGAATATTCTAGATATATCTTTTTTTCTAGCTCCTAAACTTCTCATAATACCAATTTCTTTTGTTCGCTCAACAACTGATACATAAGTAATAATACCTATCATCACAGATGATACAACCAATGAGATTGCCGCAAATGCTGCAAGGATAATTGTTATTGTATTAATTAATGATGAAATGGTTCCAGATATTGTTTCAGCCAAATCAGTATAAATAATTTGATTTGTTTCATCTAATCCTACATTGAAAACATCAATATAAGCTTTAATCTCATCTTTATATTCAAAAGATACTGGATAAATTTGAACTGCAACAGGAGTTGCATCTCCACCTATAGATCTCATAACGCCATCATAAGTAAATGTTGAATTAAATGCTGATCCAGTTAATACGTTAATAGTTGGTGAAGCTACTTGAGCAGCAACCACATTAGAATCTTTTTCTATGTTAAGTAAGTAATCAGTTAAAAATGAAGTATATCCTATACCTGTATCTAATATTTCAGATGAAGCTTCTTCTTTCACTCTTAAAATACCACTAATTTCAATTAAAATTTGACTGTTGTTGTACATGTTTTCATAATTAGTGCTTTCAATATAAACGCCACCTACTTCGTTATAAAATAAATCATTTAATACAACTTTGAAGGTTCTTCCAATTAAATCTTGTGAAGTATATTCATCTTCTATGTTGATACCTAAATCTTCTAATAAAGTTAAATCTATTCTATTTCTTTCATCAACAATTAATACAACTTGATTATAAGAAGTTGGATAATCACCAAATATAACATCATATTGTGTTTGAATAAAATCTGGATTGTTTGGCATTTCATTAAAATATGAACTACCTCCAAAAAATGACACACCAGAACTTGCAGTTGGTACACTTATATATGAACCATTATCTGATAAGTTAACAACATTTAACGATAACCCTCTAGTATATGATATTGAATTATAGTATTCGGGATTCATTTCTGATAAGTATGTAATAAATTCAGTTGTAATAATATTTTGATGAGACGAAAGACTAGAATCAGAATCATATGGTGCAAACAAATCATCTGATATATATTCTAAATCAGGTCTTGGATTTGTGACCTCCTCAGGAGGACCAAATGCAACTACTGTTTGATCAACGGTAATTGGAAAGCCTGCTAAGGCATCTGATTGAATATTATTAGTATATGTCGTCATCCCATTAGAAATCGATAAGACAAGGGCAATACCAATAATACCTATACTACCAGCTAGGGCAGTAATAATTGTTCTTCCTTTTTTAGTTAAAAGGTTTTTAAAACTTGTTTTAATTGCTGTTATATAAGACATTGATGTCTTTTTATTTTCAAGCTTCTCAGTTTTTTCTTTTTTTACCGGTTCACTTGGTCTAGAATCTAGTGTCACAAGTCCATCTAATAAATGAACAATACGATCACTATGCGCTTCAGCGATTTCAGCATTATGGGTAACCATAATCACAAGACGATCTTTAGAAATCTTTTCTATCAATTTCATAATTTGTTCACTGGTTTCGCTATCTAGTGCACCAGTAGGTTCATCTGCTAATAATATTTTAGGATTATTAACTAAAGATCTAGCAATCGCAACTCTTTGCATTTGCCCACCTGATAATTGATTAGGTTTCTTATAAATATGTTCTTCTAATCCAACATCAACTAAAACTTTAATTGCTCTTTCTTTTCTTTCTTTTGCAGATACACCTGATAATCTTAAAGACATTTCAACATTATCTAATACAGATAAATGTGAAATCAAATTATAAGTTTGAAAAACAAAACCAATTGTTGCATTTCTATATGCATCCCAATCTTGATCTTTAAAGTCTTTTGTAGATTTACCTTCAATAAGTAAATCTCCACTTGTATATCTATCTAGGCCACCGATAATATTTAAAAGCGTTGTTTTACCACAACCAGAAGGTCCTAATATAGAAACAAACTCGTTTTCTTTAAAACTTAAGTCTATTCCTTTTAATGCAGGGAAAGGTTTTCCTGCCAACATATAATCTTTTTTGATATTTTTTAATTGTAACATCACATACACATCCTTTTTTGTTCGTTATTATTTTAACAGTATTTAAATCAATTATAAAAAAGAATGCTCATATTATTCTATTATGTAAATTAATGTGTCGTATATGTAGATATAGTATCTAATAACTTAGTATATCCCAATTTTATTTGTGTTTTACTTAGTCCTGAGTATCCAATGACTAATTCAATCATATCTTTTTGTTTATGTTGTGTTTGTCTAAATAGCGACATACCTAAAACATGAATATTTCGAGTTTCTAACTGCTTAATGATTTCATTTTCACTAACTTTTGCATAAAAAGATAATATGAAATGAAGCCCCGATTCATAATTTTTTATATTTATTTTTTGATACTGCTCAGTTATATCTAAAATTAAGTCTAATTTTTCTCTATATATTTTCATCATTTTATGAAGATGTCTAGAAAAATATTCTTTATTCATGAACTTATATAATATATATTGCTCGAAATTAGGCACAGTGCATCTATGATATTGCATTACCTTATTAAACTTTTTCATTAAATCAATAGGTAAAACCAAGTAAGCTACTCTAAAGGATGGTGCTAGTGATTTAGAAAAGGTGTTCATATAGATTACTTTTTCTCCTTTGTCTAATCCTTTTAGCGCAGGAACGGGTCTACCTTGATATTTAAACTCACTATCATAATCATCTTCAATGATATATCTATCAGTTTCTTGATAAGCCCAGTTTAAAAGCTCAATTCTTCTTTGTATAGGCATGGTAATACCTGAAGGAAATTGGTGAGAGGATACTATATGGACAATTTTAGTGTCTGAAGCCTCAAGCATTTTACTACTTAATCCATATGCATCTAATTGTATTAAATTAGTTTTGATATCTAGTGTTCTAAATAAATGAAATATCTTTGGATAACTTGGATCTTCTATTCCATAAACATTGTTTCTTCCTAATAATTCAATCAAAAGACTTAATAGTTGTGTACTACTTGATCCTATAATAATTTGACTTTGGTCTATGCTCATGCCTCTATATATATCTAAATGTCTTGCAATCTCACTTCTTAAATCATATAAGCCATGCGCATCAACATCATTTAACATCGTTTCTCTATGCTCTGATAGTACTTCTCTTGCGAGTTTTGCCCACGTTTGATGTGGGAAATGTGTTGTATCTACATGACTTGTATTAAAGTCATAAAGATAAGTTCTATCTTTAGTCTCTTTTATCTTTATATCTTTTATTTTAGGTTGATTAAAAAATATAGGTACTTTTTTAGAAACATAATACCCTTTCTTCTCTACAGTATAAACATACCCTTCATCAATAAGTTCTTGATAAGCTTTATGAATAGTCATTGGACTAACACTAAAACTTGCAGCCAACTTTCTTTTAGAAGGAAGACGATCGTTTTCTTTTAAAACATCTGATAAGATCATCGATTTCAAATGATTGTAAATTTCTAAATAAATATATTCTTTTTTATTTGCCATAAGTTCACCTAATCTGGTATATGATTATTTTATATATCTGGTTATTTAACTATACCAGTTATTATTATATAATATATGTGGACAAAAAGAAAATGGAGGTCTTATTATGGATCAGAAAAGATATCAACTTAATAAAGAATTAGCTGCGATGTTAAAAGGTGGAGTCATCATGGATGTATCCACACCAGAACAAGCAAAAATAGCTGAGGCTGCTGGTGCTGTTGCAGTTATGGCATTAGAAAGAATTCCTGCAGACATAAGAGCTGCTGGTGGTATATCTAGAATGAGTGAC
The DNA here is from genome assembly GCF_016865445.1 of Mariniplasma anaerobium. Classification (GTDB taxonomy): domain Bacteria; phylum Bacillota_I; class Bacilli_A; order Acholeplasmatales; family Acholeplasmataceae; genus Mariniplasma; species Mariniplasma anaerobium. The sequence goes on from NZ_AP024412.1 coordinate 1,784,671, forward strand.
CCTAAATTGATTAAAGATATACAAAAAGCTGTTTCTATTCCAGTCATGGCAAAAGTTAGAATTGGTCATTTTGCAGAAGCACAAATTTTAGAAGCTCTAGATATAGATTATATTGATGAATCTGAAGTGCTATCACCTGCTGATGATATTTATCATATTGATAAAACATTATTTAATTCACCATTTGTATGTGGTGCTAGAAATCTTGGTGAAGCCTTAAGAAGAATTACAGAAGGTGCATCTATGATAAGAACAAAAGGTGAACCTGGTACTGGTGATATCATTCAAGCAGTTAGACATATGCGTTTAATTCAAAAAGAAATCAGAGATGTAGCATCTCTTCGTGAAGATGAACTTTATATTCTTCAAAAAGAAATGGGCGTATCTATGGATTTGATTAAATACGTTCACAAAAATAAAAAATTACCAGTTGTTAATTTTGCTGCTGGTGGTATTGCAACACCTGCTGATGCTGCACTTATGATGCAACTTGGAGCTGAAGGTGTATTTGTAGGTTCAGGTATATTCAAGTCTAATAATCCAGAAAAACGTGCCGAAGCTATTGTTAAAGCTGTTACAAATTATAATAATCCAAAAATATTAGCCGAAGTCTCTGAAGATTTAGGCGAAGCAATGGTTGGTATTAATGAGGATGAAATCAAATTGATCATGAGTCAAAGAGGCATCTAAGTGAAAATTGGTATTCTCGCCTTACAGGGCGCTTTCATAGAACATAAGCATAAACTAGATAGCTTAGACATACCCTCATTTTACATTAGAAACAAAAATGATTTAGAAAAGCGTAAAGATGGATTAATTCTTCCTGGTGGTGAATCTACTGCAATGTATAAATTACTTGTTGAACTAGATATGCTTGATATGTTAAAAACGCAAATCAAGGAAGGTTTACCAACATTTGGAACATGCGCAGGAATGATTTTATTAGCTAAAGAAATATCCAATCAAGATCATGCTTTCTTAAAATTAATGGATATCACTGTAACAAGAAATGGATATGGTAGACAATCAAGTAGTTTTATAACTCATAATGAATTTAATCATATAAAAATTCCTATGACATTTATTAGGGCTCCGTTTATCAAAACTTTATCAGATGACGTTCAAATTTTATCTCTTTATGATGAAAAAGCTGTTGCTGTTAGACAAAAAAATATGCTAGCTACTTCTTTCCATCCGGAATTGAATCATGACCTTGCAGTTTATCATTACTTTATAGATATGATAAAAATAAAATATAATATGTAAATCCACTAAAAAACTTATAATGTCTTATCTCTAAATTATAAGTTTTTTATTATGCCTTAATTTGATTATTTTTTTCAAAAATATGGGCCTATAATTTATAGGCTCTATGGTATAATTTTTTTAAGGAGTTGATTAAATGTATCCGTTTCTATTACCAGAGATTTTTAAATATCTAATACCCATGTATGACTTAATGATAGTCATAGGTGTAGTTTTAATGATTTTTTATGTCGCAAACAGATTCGAAAAACAAAATGGTTATACTCGTAAACAAGCAAATAAGTTATTGATATTGCTAGGTGCTAGTTTAGCAATAGCACTTGTTTCATCTTTTCTAGTTGATGGTATATTTCATTCAATTCAAGAAGGTGAACTTACCTTTGGCTCACTTACATTTTTAGGTGCACTCATTGGTGGAATTGCTGCTTTTCTTATTTTATTAAAATACTTTTATAAAGATGATAATAAAAATGTGAAAGAAATCATGAATTCTATTATTCCTGGTATTGTCTTAGCTCATGCGATTGGTCGAATTGGATGTTACTTTGCAGGATGCTGCTTTGGTGTTCCTACTGAATCTTTTCTAGGTGTCATCTTCCCTTATGGACATGCCCATGACTTATATCCAAATGTTTCTATATTCCCAACTCAATTATTTGAATCTTTCTTCTTATTTGCTTTATTCTTTGTCTTAAATCGTGTTAAACGTGTTAAACATATAGAAGTTGAAACTTATTTAATCGGTTATGGTATATTTAGAATACTTATTGAATTCATTCGTGGAGATGATCGCGGAAGCTTCTTACCTTTTATAACAACACAATATAATACATTCCCTACCCCATCACAATATTTAAGTTTATTGATGGTAGCTATTGGTCTATACTCACTATACCGTCTTAAAAAGAATAAACCACTCATAGATAGAAAAATCTAAGTATCTTTGTTTTACTAATATAGATTTTTTTATATGAAAGAGTTGAAAATATGCAAAAAAAATATACGATGTCAAAGAAAAACATATATATATTATCAATTATTGTCTTGTGTTTAATCGCAATGATGATTATTCAATTTGCTCAATTTTCTTTTTCTAGTGACACTTTGATATCAAAGATGATAAGTGACACTATCTTTCGCTTTCTTGGAAGTATTATTTTCTACTTTATTATTTATACCTTTGGTCATAAAGTACTTAAAATCAATAGACCTTTTTTAAAGTCTTTTCTCATGATCGTACCTGCACTTCTTATTTCAATTAATAACTTTCCATTCATCCCATTATTAACTGGAAACGCTGAAATAACAAAACCACTTGATACTATTATAATATTTGCAATCACATGTTTAAGTGTTGGTTTATTTGAAGAACTAGTCTTTAGAGGGTTAATATTATTTTTTCTTCTACAAAAACTACCAAAAAATAGAGAAGGACTTTTACTTTCAATAGTCATTTCTTCTGCTTTATTTGGGTTTATGCATCTATTTAATATATTTGATGGTGCCAATGTAGGTGCAACGCTTCTACAAGTCATGTATTCATTTGCAATGGGTCTTATGTGGTCGGTTATTCTATTGAAAACAAAAAGTATTTTGTTAGTTATCATTTTACATAGTATATATAATTTTACAGGATTATTGTTCCCAACACTTGGTACTTTAACTAATAAATATGATCTTGCAACCATTCTTATAACAACCATATTAGCTTTATTAGTTGCTTTTTATACTTATAAGCTTTATCTAACATTAGATCCAAAAGAAATTGAAACTCTATATTAAATAAATAATTATATAAATAAAGGTCCTATGAAATAGGTTGTGGTTTGTAAAAACACAGCTATGAAAAGGATTGTGGTTTGTAAAAACACAGCTATGAAAAGGATTGTGGTTTGTAAAAACACAGCTATGAAAAGGATTGTGGTCAAAAAAAATACAGGTGTGCTTAAGTTTTTGCTTAAGTACACCTTTTTTCTACCCTTTTTTCAATTATATTTTGTATCTAATAGGAACGTCTTGATTAACTGAATATATAATTCTACGCTTCAGTCTATCAAAATTTTTAATCCCATTTGATGATTTGAGAATTGTTTTTACTTTAGAGTTAGTTTTCTCTATTTTACCGTTGGATAATCGTCTACCTTCAACTCTAATAAATGAATTCTTGATTTCTAATTTCCATTTATAAAGTGTTCTTCCAAAACTTCTAAATGCTGGATGATCAAAATGTCTAAACTCTTTAGTCAACTGCTCTAATTCAAGTTCACAGGTATCATAGAGAGCTGATTTATTGAAAGTTCTATAAGCTTCTTTTAATTTATATGCTTCATATAAGAGATCATCAATTGATAATAAATAGTGTAGAATATCTTCTTTTCTCCAATAGACGTTTAACTTAGCGATATGAATAGGTCCTGAATAGATACCCTCATAATCTCTTAGAAAGAAATAATGAAACTTCTTTAGCATATAGTAATACATGTCGTTTGCTTCTAAAGAAGAGGTGTGTTTATTGTATTTATGCATGACATCAAGTCTAATTTGTTTCATCGCTTCATTAAGTTGTTTGATGACATGAAATGAATCCACAGCGACTTTTGCTTTCGGAAAGGCTAGATTGATAACTTGCTTGTAAGAGTCCCACATATCAATTGTAAAGCCTTTAACTTGATCTCTTTCTACTTGAGATATGCGACTGAATTGCTCTATGAGATATCTTTTGTGTCTCGTTATATAGATATCAATGACTTTATTACTTTTAAAGTCAATAAGCATACAGGCATATTTATATTTAGATTTTTGTGATACATAAAATTCATCCATTGAAATATATGCAGGAAGCTTTAATCGTCTTGGTTGGACATGGTAGTCAAATATATTTATCACGCTTTTATCTGATACATGATAAAGCTTTGATGCTGAAGCATATGTGTGTGTAGGATCTAATAGATATTCTAAGATGAGTGTTTTGGTATACATGCTAATAGATTCATAAGCAGATGAGAATGGATTAGGCTCATAATAGACATTACGACAAGTCTTACATCTATATCGTCTAGCTCTATAAATGAGTATACATTTCCCGACTGTTGTAATACTGTGTGTAATATGTTTAATCTGGTAATCATGAACATATTGTTTTTCTGATCCACAAATCTTGCAACTTATTTGTGAATCTCTTTTTAATTATATATATACATAAACATTTTGCCTTTCTTTTCTTAATGAAATCTCAGAAATCAAATGCCCTATGTATTCTAAATTTAAGAGTTCTATGATATCATGAATAATGAAGTCCTCCTTTTCATTTAATTTAGGGTAGTAACTAAATTGTAACATGTAATGAGGGCTTCTTTTTTAAAACCTTTAAGACCACAACCTATTTCATAGCCTATCTTATACCACAAACATTTTCATAGAACTTAAATAAAGGGGCTGTAATGAAATAAAATCATTATAGTCTATAAAAACACAAAACCACTCTGGAAAATCCAGAGTGGTTTTTGATATAATTGAAGTATGCAAAGTACTCAATTAACTCAATCTTATTTTAGCGCAAAACAATTAAAATTACCACTAGAAATGAATATTTTAATACCATTTGATAGTGAAGTCAGAACATTTGACGAAGTATTTTCAAAAATCGAGGTTAAAAAATACTTAGTATCCAAATCTCATCAAGGTAGACTAGGATACAATTTAGTCAATATGTTGAAATTGGTATTGTTTTGCCAGATGGAAAAAATCCATAGTTTAAGAGCAATGGAAAAGGCAGCTAAAAATGATATTAGGCTCATGTGGTTGACTAATGAGTTAAAACCAAGCCATAATACCATCAAAGAATTTATTAATACCCACTTAAAAACATCCATCGAAGATATCTTTTTAGAGATCAATCAATATATCATAAAAAAAGAACAAATTGATATCAACACCTTATATATAGATGGGACAAAGATAGAGGCAAACGCAAACAAATATAAATTTGTTTGGAAGAACTCAATTCTTAAGTTTAAACAAAAACTTCAACTCAAAATTACCAAGACTCTGCACAAATTAAATGAAGACTATAAACATTTAGGCATCTACTTTCTGATCAAAGAAGATTATGAGATATCATATTTAGAAAAGATTAGAGATTTCTTAGTCAATGAAATTGACAAAGAAGGCATTGATTTTGTCTATGGCAAAGGGAACCACAAAAGTGGATTACAAAGAGATTATGAAGATATCGTAGACTACATAGAAAAACTAACAAGCTATAATCATGATTTAGAGATCATAGGTCCATCAAGAAATTCATATGCAAGAACAGATCATGGTGCAACATATATGCGCATGAAAGACGATCATATGAGAAATGGTCAATTAAAGGCTGGATACAACATTCAAATTGGCGTGTCAGATGGATATATCATGCATATGGATGTCTATCAGAATCGAAGCGATTATAAAACATTAGAACCATTTCTAGAAGGATTTAATCATAGCTATGGATTTTATCCTAAATATCCTGTAGCAGATGCTGGATATGGTGGACTTATAAATTATAGATATTTAAAATCCAAAGATATGGAACTCTATCAAAAATATCCAATGTATAAAAAAGAAACCAGCAATCAGAACTATATAAATAGTCCTTATCGTGCAGAAAATTTCACTAAAGATAAAAACGGGAATCTAATTTGTCCAAAAGGACGAAAGATGAATTATCTATTTACAAGACACAATGGTAAAGATGTTTATGAGTCATCTACTTGTTTAAGATATCCGCTAGCTTCAAAGTGTAAAAAAGGGAAAGCTCCAAGACGTATTGAAGTCAATGAAGAATTATGGAACTATCAAAAAAAAGCAAGAGATAATCTTCAATCTGATTTAGGTATAGAACTTAGGATTCAACACTCAATTCAAGTTGAAGGCGCATTTGGGGTTTTAAAAGAAGACTTTAAATTTAGAAGATTTAAGCGACGTGGCATCCAAAATGTTAAATTAGAGTTTATGTTACTCTCAATTGGGTATAATTTATCAAAATATCATAACAAGCAACAACGATTCGTTCAATAGTTATCCTGTGGAAAACTAAAGAATTTTGAAGTTCTCTTTTAAATATGCCTGAAAACAGGTATTTTTTTATATTTATCCACAAAACAAAAGAAAAAGGGACTGTGTAGTCCATGAAGATTAAATATTCTTCATTTCATTACAGCCCCTTTTTATGTGTTATTTAGATGAATCAATCATCAGTTTAACTAAATTATTAGAAAACTCAGTTGGATCTTCAATAGGTAATCCTTCCATTAATAACGCTTGGTGATATAAAAGAGATGCATATTCATCAATTTTAGCATTATCTTTCTCATACACTGAAAGAACAGCTTTAAATAAATCATGATCTGGATTAATCTCTAAAATTCTTTCTGCTTTAATCTCATTTTGATTAGGCATAGATTTTAAAATCTTTTCCATTTCTAAGCTTAATCCTTCTCCTGATACCAAGCATACTGGTGAATCTTTTAATCTAGCAGTTAATTTAACATCTTTAACTTTATCTTTTAATGCTTTTTTAATTGCTTTCAAAATATCTTTATTTTCTTTTTCTTTTGTTTTTAAATCCTCTTTTTTACTATCATCAACAAAATCAGCTTCACCTTGTTGAACAGATTTAAAAGGTACTTCATCATAGTTATTTAATACTTGAATCATAAATTCATCAATTTCATCAGTAAATAATAAAACCTCTGATCCATTTTCTTTCATAACATCCATTTGAGGAAGATTCAAAATACTTTGTTTTGATTTACCAGTGGCAAAATAGATTGCTTTTTGACTTTCTGGTTTTCTGTCTAAATATTCTTTAAATGTCGTGTATTCATCTGATTGAGATGTTTTAAACATAATTAAATCTTTTAAAATATCTTTATGCATACCGAATTGATCATACATACCGTATTTTAATGTATTTTTATATGCCTCATAAAACTTAATATAAGTTTCTCTTTCATTTTTTAACATCAATTCAAGTTCACTTTTAATCTTTTTCTCTAAATGAGCCGCAATATTTTTAACTTGTCTGTTTTGTTGTAGTAATTCACGAGAAATATTTAAAGATAAGTCACTTGAATCAACTAACCCTTTCACAAACTTGAAATGATCTGGAATTAAATCTTTATTTTTGTCTTGAATAAAGACGCCTTTAGAATATAATTGTAATCCTTTTTCATATTTTTCACTGTAAAAATCATATGCTGGTTTAGATGGAATAAATAAAAGTGCTGTATACGTTAACATGCCTTCAACTTTTGTGTGAATCACCTTAAGTGGTTCTTCATAATCGTTGAATTGATGTTTATAAAAATCGCTCATTTCTTCATCTGTAATTTCTGATTTTTGACGCTTCCAAATTGGAATCATTTGATTAAGTGTTTCTTTTTCAAGTTTTTCTTTTTTATCATCGCCATGATTAACCATAATATTAATTGGATATCTTACATAGTCACTATACTTTTTAATAAGTGTTTTTAGTGTATATGTTTCAAGATAAGTTGAAAAATCTTCATCATTTTCTTTATCATCTTTGTGTAGATATAAAACAATTTTAGTTCCTACTTCTTTTTCATCTGTTTCGTCTATCGTATATGATGACTCACCATTAGATGACCATTTATATCCTTTTTCTGAAAAAGGACTCTTTGTATAGACTTCAACCTTATCAGAAACCATAAATGCTGAATAAAAACCAACACCAAATTGTCCAATGATCTCAACATCTTCTTTTTCTAGCTTTTCTAAAAATTGTTTAGATCCACTTTGAGCAATCGTTCCTAAGTTTTCTATTAATTCTTCTTCACTAAATCCAATACCATTATCTCTAATCGTTAATGTACGATTTTCTTTATTAGGTTCCAACCATATTTCATAAGTATCAGATTCAACCTTTGGGTCAGTGAGTGACATATAATGTCTTTTATCTATTGCGTCACTCGCATTTGATATCAATTCTCTTAAAAATATTTCTTTTTGTGTATAAATAGAATGTGTCATCAAATGTAATAATTTTTGTGATTCTGTTTTAAATTTTTTTGTCTTTGACATATTATCGCCTCCATTAAAAATTGTAGTAAATATTCACCTTTATGTCAAGCCTTTTGAGCTATTAGTTCAATCTCAATTAACCCATCTTTAGGTAGTCTTGAAACTTCAATAGTTGATCTAGCTGGTTTATGATTTTCAAAAAAATCACCATACATTTTATTAACAACGCTAAAAACAGATAAATCCTTTAAAAAGATTGTTACTTTAACAACTTCAGATTTAACAAATCCAGATTCTTTGAGTATCTCTTCTATGTTTTTAAATACTTGTTTTGTTTGACCTATAATCTCATTTGTTGGAAAATCACTTGTTTTTGGGTCAATACCTAATTGTCCTGAGGTAAATAATGTTTGATTGTTGACTATAGCTTGGCTGTATGGACCTACAGCTTGAGCAGCCTTTTCTGTTGAAATAATTTTCATAATATTTTCTCCCTTTTTTTATCTTGTATTCATTTGATTTTTATATATAAATATTCTTGAAAATAAAAACTCCGTTACAAAATTTAAAATCATCGTTACACCTAATACAATATATTCATTTACACCAGCATTTACGATTGCATCTCCACCCCAAGTCGTGATGGGAATAAAAAATAAATAATAAATGAATATCTTTGTCATTGCAACTGGGATATTATTAGATGATTTAAATGTAAATCTTCTATTTAGTGTAAAATTCCATAAAACAGATAGTGTTATTGCGATTAAATAGCTTGGCCAATAAGGAAATCCTGTAAGCTCATTTAAGAGCGTAAAAGATCCTAATTCTATTGCTCCTGCTGAAATTGAAAATCCTGTGAACTTAATAAACTGAATCCAGTTATCTTTTTTTGTCATTTCCATTATGCATACCTATGCTTTCATATCTTGTATTGTAATTAAATTGTGTAAAACTTCGATATCATCTCTATGTGCTATATACGCTAAAGAAATGGCTGTTGCTCTTTTTAAAGCAAATTCTAAATCATGTTTTTTTACATTTGAAACAAACCCAGCTAAAAGTGCATCTCCTGCACCTACTGTATGATAAACTTTTATATCAGGAACAGATATTTTATAAATATGTTTTTTTGAAACATATAAACTTCCTATTTTACCTAAACTAACTAGAACTTCTGAGACACCTGTATCACATATCTTTAATGCCTCTTTGATAATAGTCGGTTCATCGTCCAATTGTTGGTTCGCGTACTCTTTTAATTCTTCTAAATTTGGTTTAATTAAATCCGGTGTGGCTGTCAATCCTTCTTTAAACCATGCTTTTGAAGTATCTAGAATAATTTTATCTGCTAAATGTTTAATTTCTTTAATTAAAATTTTATAAATGTCGGCATCAAAATCAATAGGTGCACTTCCTGATATAATAACAACATCCTTTGGCTTAATCAATGATTTTAACAAAATGATAAGTTCGTTAAAATGATTCATGTCACAAGATGGTCCTTGATCATTGATATCAAATGATTCATTTGAAAATTGATCAAATATTTTTATATTTTCTCTTGTATTACCTTCAATATTAATAAATTGATGATCTATATGCAATTTTGATAATTCTTTTGAAATAAATTTTCCGTTTGTCCCACCTAAAAATCCAGTAGCAAATGTCTTTTCATTTAATTGTTTTAAGACTTTAGATATATTAATACCCTTACCACCAGCAACTTTTTGTTTTTTAATAACATTAGCGTGTTTTTGATTATCGAGTTTATCTACAAAAATCATTGTATCAATTGCAGGATTAAGTGTAATCGTTATAAACATAAAAATCACCTCTCCTATTTATTATATAACTTCTTAATATATATTTAAAGAAAGTAATTTAATCTTAGCAAATTAAAAACGCCCTAAGTAAACTCTTAGAACGTTTCTATGATACTGTATTATCCATAAAATCAAATTTTTGCTCAAGTTTTTTAAATATTTTTATAATGAGAAAACTCATTAATAAATAAAATACTGCAGCTAAGAAAAATGGAGAAATCGTAAAATCTCTAGATACAATCTCTTTAACATTTCTCATTAAATCAGATATTGCAATCACGGTCACTAACGATGTATCTTTAATAAGCGTGATGACTTCATTGGTAATTGTTGGCATCTCTTTTCTTATAGCTTGTGGCATAATAACATATCTATATGTTTTTAATCTAGACGCTCCCATCATTTGTGCACTCTCTTCTTGATCTTTTGGAAGAGATTCAATACCCGCTCTCATGATTTCTGTAAAGTATGCTGCATAATTAAGTACAAAAGCAATATAAGCGACCATCATACGATCAATCATAATACCAAAAGCCGGCAAGCCAAACATAAAGAAAAATAATTGTAGCATTAAAGGAGTCCCTCTAAATAGCCATGTATATAATGATGTTAATCTTCTAAAAAATGGGTTTAATCGATAACTCATTGATAATATAATACTAATTGGAAACGAAAGAGCAAGTGTCACAAAGAAGATTCTTAGTGACACGCTTGCTCCAGTTGATAAGTACTTTATCGTTTCTAAAAGATAATCAATCATCTTAGGAAAATATCTTCATCAAACCATTTAACAGATATTTCTGATGCTTTACCATCTGCAATCATATCAGCTAAAGCTTGATTAATTTCATCTCTAATATCACTTGATTCTAATCTAAAACCAATACCATATGTTTCTTCTCCAAAGTTATCTTCTAATACATCATATACACCTGGGTTTAAAGACATAATATATCTACCCATAATTTCATCAATAACTACAGCATCTACAGTTTGATTTTGTAGTTCAAGCAAAGCACTGTTGAATGTATCAAATTTAACAAGTTCACCTAAATCAGCATAAATAGCATTTGCAATTACAGCATCTTCAGATGCACTAGATATTTGTACGCCTACTTTAAGCCCAGCTAAATCTGCAATGCTTGTGATTGCTTCATCTTTAAGAATCATAACCATTTGCGTATTTTCTAAATATGGATTACTAAAGACCATTTCTTCTAATCTTGAATCTGTAATAGTTAATCCATTCCAAATCATATCAATAGTTCCAGAATTTAATTCTAAAACTTTTGCATCCCAATCAATAGGTTGAAATCTAACTTCGATATTTAATCTATGTCCAACTTCATTTGCAAGATCCACATCAAATCCAGTAAGTTCTCCTTGATCATCTCTGAAACCCATTGGAGCAAATGTATCGTCAAGACCAACAACTAAATAACCACGATCTTCAATACCTTCCCATGTTTGAATCACTTCTTCACCACATGAAGCAAGTGTCACAACCCCTAAAACAGCAACCATTAATAATAATATTTTTTTCATTTTCCTTCACCTCTTGCAACAATTATACTTCATTACTTCACTGTTGTAAAGTGCTAAAGTGATGAAAACGTTTTTTGCATAAAAAAAGTTTACTTTCGCAAACTCATTTTTTTAATTTTTCCATTTTTTTAAACACCAAATGATATCCTTCGGCACCATAAGTTAATGATTTCGCAACCCTTGATATAGTTGCTGTTGAAGCTTTAGTTTCGTTAACAATGTCTTGATAAGAGTGTTTTTCCTGTAACATGTGTGCTACTTTCAATCTTTGTGCCATGTCTTGGACTTCATTTATTGTGCAAACATCTTCAAAAAAACGGTAGCACTCTCCAACTGTATCTAATTGAATTATTGTTTCAAATAATTTTTCTATATCTTTAGTTGCAAATTTAGATCTATATGGCATATTTTCACCTCATTTGCCTTATTATATCATGTATTATTATATTTTTATATAAATAAAAAGTCTCTATTTTTAGAGACTTTACTTATATTTAGATAAATTCAATATCTATATTACCTTTAAAAGCTTTTGAATATGGGCAAAACCCTTTAGCCCCTTGTATATATTTATCTAATGTCTTTTGATCAACACCATTTATTCTAGCTTCAACAACAAGTTTAAATTTAAATCCTTCGTTAGGAATCATTAATAATTTAGTTTCTGCTTTTACATATAAATCCTTATAATCAACTTTATCTTCATTCAACAAGTATTCCATAGAACTTGCAAAACAACTACTATATCCAGCTGAAAATAATTCTTCAGGATCGGTTCCATCTAATCCTATGCCTCCCATTTGTTTGGGTTTTGCTAATTTATATGTAACACCACTTGTAGTGTCTTTAATTTCACCATTTCTACCACCATAAGTTGTGGCTGTTCTTGAGAGAATTTCTTTCATAATATGTACCTCCTACATGCTTTAATTTTACCACTTGCAATCTTATATGTCCAAGCATACGTTTTTCAAGTATAATATAAATATAGAAAGGATGTGTTAACTTGAAACAATATTCAATCGGAATTACAGATCTCGTTTCTTTTTTATTTAGTAGCGGTGATTTATCAAGTGAAACCTTCCAAAATGTCAGTCTGCTTGAAGGCACTAAAGCACATCAATATATACAAGATAGATACACTTCTGATGATCAATATGAAATATCCATTTCATATATGTATGAAATAGATGATATCACATTCTTTTTAAATGGTCGTATCGATGGTTTAATAAAAGATGGCGATCAATATATCATGGAGGAAATCAAGTCTACAAGAAAGAAAATATTTGATGACAAATTTATGTATCAAAACGAACATCTAGCTCAACTAAAGTTTTATGCTTATATGTATCTTAAACATAATCAACTAGATTTTCTAGATACTCAAATAAAATACGTGCAAATAAGTGATTATCAAACAAGATTATTTAAGTTTTCTTTATATCTTTCCGATTTAGAGGTATTTGTAAAACAAGCGATAGATGACTACATCGAATGGATCAACATTCTCCAAGCTCATCAAAGAGCAAAATTAGAATCAATAAAAAATACAACATTTCCTTTTCCAGAGTATAGACGTGGTCAAAAACAAATGATGGCTGCAATCTATCAAACCATTAAAGATCAAGAAATTTTATATGCGATTGCTCCTACAGGTATTGGAAAAACAATGGCTTCATTGTTCTCTTCCATTAAAGCTCTAGATTCAGAAAGACAAAAAATCTTTTATGCAACTGCTAAAACACAGGGTAAGAGAATAGCTATTGATTCTATAAAATTACTAGAAGAAAAAGGATTACATATCAAAGTTCTAGAAATCACAGCTAAGGATTCAACTTGTTTCTTAGAAAAAAGAAATTGTGATCCTGAGGTTTGCCCTTTTGCGAAAGGTTTTTTTGATAGACTCAAAGATGCGACGATAGACATCTTCTCAAATGAATCCATACTAGATAGACAAACTGTGGAAAAGTATGCTAGAAAGCATGAAATATGCCCATTTGAGTATAGTTTATATGTTTCTTACTTTGTAGATATCATTATTTGTGATTATAACTACATCTTTGATCCAAGAGTTCATTTAGTTAGATATTTTGATGAACAAAATTATAATCCACTTCTTTTAATAGATGAAGCACATAATATGATTTCAAGATCTAGAGATATGTATAGTGCTATCATTACGAAATCAGACCTTATTAAACTTAGAAGGCTTTCCAATAAGATAAAACCTTCAATAAAAAGTTCTATAAAAAAAGTTTTAGATTCAATGAAAAATTATGAAGAAAGATTGGCGTATGCTTATTTCTTATCAGATAAAGATATAGATCCATTTATTTTTGATGCTATTAAAAATATGCTTTCAAAAATAGAAAATACATTAAAAGAAAATCCTAAACACGCGAATAAAACGCAAATTTTAGATATTTATTTTCAATTTCTCGCATTTGTTAAAATCTACGATTTTTATAATGATTCTTATGTCACAAACATATACAAAGATTCAAATGAAGATCTTTTAATTGAATTAAGATGTTTAGATGCATCTGAATTTATATTAGATACCTTAGAAAATAAAGCCTATGGTTCAACATTCTTTAGCGCAACTCTCCATCCAATTAATTATTATAAAAAACTCTTAAGCCAAGATGTTGGAGAAACTTTAAAAATTAAATCTCCGTTTCCAACAGAAAACTTAAATCTTATGCTTTATCATAATCTATCTACACGTTATAAAGATAGAGAAAATTCTTTAGATGAAGTTATTAAAACGATTAAAGAAGTTGTTGCTGCAAAGAAAGGAAATTATATTGCTTTTTTTCCATCTTATCAATATCTTAATCAAGTTTACGACCAACTTAATCAAACAGATATAGAAATCATTGTACAAGAAAGACATATGGATCAAAATCAAAGAGATGAGACAATCCATTTATTCAAATCTATTAACGAAAACTCTAAACTTGGACTCTTTGTTATGGGAGGTATGTTTTCTGAAGGTATAGATTACATCGGAGATATGTTATCTGGTGTCATTATTGTTGGTGTAGGCATCCCAATGATTAACGAATTGAATAATCAACTTAAAGACTACTATGAGAAACAATTTAATAAAGGTTTTGATTATGCTTATCAATACCCTGGTATGAACAAAGTCATACAAGCTGTTGGTAGAGTCATTCGAACACAAACCGATCGTGGTGTTGCAATACTTATAGATGATCGCTTTGATACAGTTTATTACAAGAAACTATTTCCAATAGAATGGAAAGGATATCAACGCATTAGTTCACAAAAGACATTAAAAAAGGCTTTAAGTATTTTTTGGGAAAAGAAAAAGACTGATCAGTAGATCAGTCTTTATATTTATACCTTGTATGACATTAAATGAATTTATTTAAATCCCATACAATTGAAAACTATTTTGAATCAATTGGAAAACTAAGATAGCAGCTATAACAAACATAAACCCATACAATGAATAAATAACTGAAGTATATTTTTTTTGATGCTCAACAATATGTTTTATTAAAATCCCAAAGAATGCCCATAAGAAAACAAATCCAAAAACAAGATCTTTTATATATAGGATTGTAGTTCCGCCTATGATGGTTGCAACAAATAAAATAGCAATTAAGATAACTTCTGGTTTAATACCAAAACCCTTAAACTCATGTTTAACTAATAAAATAGTAATATTTGCAATTAAGGCTACAGAAATCCAAGCCGTATAAAGGCTAAATGGTGTTTTTATAATATTATAACTATTAGGTATGAGTAAATATCCATAAATTAAAGTAGCCAATAATAAGACCATGGCGATTGTAGATAAAAATATGTAATCATAATGCCACATAAATAACCATAAGATATTTAAAAGACTTGAGATCAAGAACACATACATTAACGATTCTTGAAATGTATTTGCAATTTCTAATTGATTTGTAAATAGTGTTTGAAAAACATAAAGTCCTAAAAATAAATAGATAACTCCCCAAATCGAAAAAGTAATTCCCGCTGGTGTAAATAGTGATGGATAGTCACTTGATATAGCACCTGTGGTTCTGTGATTAAGCGGAAGCTTATTAGCAAGATAGTTAACAATTAGCATGCCTACAAATAATGCACCAACTAAAACTTTTAAAATTACAATACTTAACATTTTATTTCACTTCTCTCATATTATCTAGTCGCTTTATCTTTAAATAGTATATTGCTATTCATAATAGGCAATATATATGGAGGTACATTAGCATTTGCAGTAACTGTTGTTACCAAAGCTCTTACATATGGATATAAGACGGATGTTGCATGGCTTTTTGCAATCCTATAAAATTTATCTGTTTCCCAATCTGTAAAAATAAATTTACCGGACACTTGCACATCCATAAAAAACGGTATGTTGTTTTCTGGATGATCAAAAGAAATCGATAAAGACATGATAAAAGTTTGTTCATCTATTTTTGTGATTTCTCTATCAAACTTAGGTGTCATCTTAATTTTTGGATTTGCTTTAAAATCAAAACTCTTATTTGCAATAAAAGAGATTTTATCAACAGTATATCCTAGTAATCTAATTTGTATATTTTGTTTTTGTTCCATAGCTTTTCACCTCTATTGTTATATGTGTATCATATCATAAATTCAATCATTTAAATAATTAACAATTTGATCAATAACATTACTATTATCTAAAAATTCATTATGTGCTTCTTGTTCTAAAATAAACAAGCTTGGTTCTATTAAGAATGCATCAGCAAGCTTTAAAGATAATTCAATTGGAATGGTCTGATCACTTCTTGATACAATAATTAAAGGTTTTACTTGGCAATCTTGAGCATAAAGATAAGAAGTAAATTCTTCTGTAATTAACTTTTGACCTAACCCTTTAAATATTGGTAATCTAGAATTAAATAAATCCGTAATACTTGAATATGGTGCAATCAATATAAGTCCTTTAATATCTTTAATAGACGCTATATATGTTGATACGCCTGTACCAATAGAATATCCATATACATATATTTCTGACTCATTTACATAGGATAAAGAAGACATGTAATCATAAACAGTCTCAGCCATTTTAGTAATTGAACTATCACTAGTTTTTCCTTCACTTAAGCCGTAACCCGGATAATCAATTATTATAAAATTATATCCTTGGATATGACTGAAAAAATCTTGTTGATGATATTGATAAAAAGTTTGTGCTGATGATTCTCCGTTCCCACCAAAGTAAATGATGGTAGGTTGGACCTTATCTCGATCAACAAATCCAAAACCTTGATATGTGAGATTTCCATCAGAAATCTCATACGTTTCATATACATCTAATTCTATAAGTTCTTGGTATGCAAATGCACTGTGATTTGGATGATATAAAATAATAGGTTGAATTAAAACAATAACAAGTATACTTAATAAAGTAAACAATGTAAATACAATTAAGATAGATCTTATCTTATGAACTTTAAATTGATGAACTAATCTACTATTAACTATTTGAATGCCTTGTTTCTTTCTTATGCTTCTAGTAACTAACCATATCACACACACAATAAAAGAGATGATTACATAAACAAATGTATCTAAAATAAATACTAAGTACAACGGTGCACTAAATGACTCATTATACCCAATATAACTAAGGTGTATTTGATATCCTAGATAAATTAAACTAATCATCCATAAACTTAGAAATACATATTCAATTAAAACAATATGCTTTTTAACTTTATCCATTTCTTGCCTCAAGTATTTTATCAATTGGATGAGATTTCACTTCTTTAAGTGTTTTAAATATTTCTTTGATATCTTTAATTTTAATTTTTTTATATGAACTAGGATTCCAATTAAATGCTTTATCTTTATCAACTAAAAGTGATCTAACACCTTCTTTGAAATCATGAGTTTGTACAACTGATAAGCTTAAGTCGTGTTCCATTTTTAAGCATAGAAGCAAATCTTTACCTTCACCCTTTTTTAACAGCTCTAAGGTGATGTTTAATGCGGTTGGAGATAGTTTTAACATTTTTTGGCTAATGTCTTTAGCATATCCATCACTTAAGGTGATATGATCTAAAATTTCTCTAATGGTATCATGAGAAAATATATGATCTATATGTGTTTCGTGCTTCTCAATATCAGATTTATGTTCATCAATCTCATTATAAGTTCTAAATATATGATCAAGTTGATTTGATATATCATCTTTTATCCACTTCTTTTTATATAGAATATCCACGATGCTATGCCAATTTGATGCTAAGATATGATAATCAGCAATACCTAAATATATTAAATCTTTATAATCAAGCGTCTGCCCTAATAAACCAATATATCTACCTATCTGATTTGGAAGTTTATTTAGAAAATATGATGCTCCAACATCTGGAAAAAATCCTATTTGCGTTTCAGGCATTCCGTATTTTGTATGTTCTGAAGTAATGAAAAATTTAGCTCCCATAGCTAATCCAACACCACCACCAAAAATATACCCATTTACATAAGTAATGATAGGTTTAGAATATGTATGGATGATATAATCCATTGCATATTGATTAGATAGGTAAGTTGATACATAATCCAAATCATCAGTAATTGTATGTTGATATAATTTTTTAACATCTCCACCAGCACAAAATGCTGTTTCACTTAAAGATGACATATATATCATATATATCTCAGGATCATTTTCCCAAGCTAATAAAGCTTTCTTTATATCATTGATCATAGATAAAGATAGAGCATTTAATGCTTTAATTCGGTTCAGTTTTATAATGCCAATATGGTTAATTTCTTCAATCATTACTTCTTTCATATTTTTCATATGCATATCCCCTTTAACTATTACTTATATCTTATCATATAATGTATTAGTTTGCTTAGTAATCAATAAAAAGGTAGCACTCAATATATATGAGTTACTACCTATACTGTTTATCTAAAATATTTATTTTTTGGTTTGATTTCTAGACGGCAAATTCTTTTTTGCTAAATACATTGCTTGATCAGCTCTTTTAATTAAATCACTTGGTTTTAAATCAAGTTTTTTATCATAAATGGCAGTCCCATATGATATACCAACTGAAGATGTTCTTTGAGAATTATAGACCTTTAAAGCTTCAGTAAATTGTTTAACCATTTTACGATATAATTCATCAGACGGATGATTCAAAATACAACTAAACTCATCTCCACCAATACGATAACAAGTGCCATGTTTTCCAAAAATTGTATTTATAATTAAGTATCCATCTTTAAGTAGTTGATCTCCTTCTAAATGTCCAAATTCATCATTAATTCTTTTCAAATCATCAAAATCAAAATAAAAAATTCTTAATTTATTTCTCATGTTATCAATACTAAATAGATGATCTAAATCTTTTTCAAAAGCGTGTCTATTTTTTCCAGTAGTTAATCGATCAATATAAACAAGTTCTTCTAAAACTTCATTTCTTAGTCTAAATTTCATATTTGCATTAAGTACAAAAATATATCTAACAAGTAACATAATAATGAATAGTAATGCAATCCATTGAACGTATATAGAAATTATATCAAAGTGCTTACTTGAAAAAGCTATAATTTCAAGTAAAATGATTGCTGCTAAAACACCAAAATAAAATAAAAATCTTTTTGCAGCTTTTCTTTCTGGATAGCGTTTTATCTCTATGACTAATAAAATAATAGTCATTAATATAGTGATTGCTATTGATATCTGAGTTACAACTACTGATTCAAAGAAAGCTACCCATCCTAAAGCTTGTAATAAAATAATAGCCATAAATTGAATAATAAAATAAAGTGTTATAAAAAAATATAGTTTATTATACCCTTTCAAGACATGTCTTTTAACATAAGCTCCCATAGGAATAGGCATAATCGCTAACATGATATACGCGGTTGCTCCATGAATATATTGACTATCTATAAAAAATTGTGTGGTTCTAGACTCAACAATCATCCAAAACGATACTGCAATACCAAATAGACCAATATAAACCACATCATTATTTTTTATCTTATCGACAAATAGACTCAATAAAGAAAACAAAACTCCCATAAAAAGTGCTATTAATCCTATTAACAATCTACCACCAAAGTTTTGTAGAACATAAACATTTAAATCATTAACTGATCCATAAAAAACTTCGTTGGTCAACCCACTCATAGATTCGAAAGGCGAATGTAGTGTAATCATTAATTCTAAACCTTGAGAGTTTTCTGGAATTTCTACAACATGCCATAAACTCGCATAAGGTATACTTTTGTTTTCACTTCTCAAATCATATGTATAGATCACATTTCCATCCAAAGAAACAATAACGTCTTGTAAAGAACCTCGAATTAAAATGTTTTGTTGTTTATTAAAATCATTAGGCAATGTAATTGAAATGTTTTGTACCTCATTTTTATCTAAATCAAAATCATGAGGCAAGTCAAAAACAATTCCAGTTTCTACATATGTCCAATTTTCATTTATTGATTGTGCATCAGATAATAATAGACGTGTATTCTTAAATGTAAACATACTTGATAAAACAATAAATAAAATGAGGATTGCTATGAATGTAACAAGTGTACTGTGTTTTTTTATGATTTTCATTAATACCTCCTGCTTTTCTTACACCTTATTGAAATTATATTTATTTTTATAAATTTTGTCAATATAGAAAATAAAGCACATTATATCGTCTTTAATGCTTAAATATAAAAAAGAAGATCCCGTCGAAAGGACAGGATCCATGAATAATTTTGCCATCGTACAAGAATTAGCACCCTTTCCTTTTTTTGGGGGGGAGTTAAAAAAGGCTGGGTTGCTGAAGGATCAATAAGCTTGTCTTTCCCCTTCTCTTAATGGCGCTTTAATTATACCATGCAATTCTATCGATTTCTAGTGGTTTTGAAATAATTTCGAAGTAATTTTGCAATTTTAAACTCTTGATTAACATATTCTATGTTCTATATAAAATAAATCCAATTATATATATGTATATATATTCTATCACGAACTCCCTTGTTCAATTGTTACGTTTTTATTACATTTTGCTTATATTTCTATTAAAAATGTATAATTCAAGAAAATCGTCAAATTTAGTTTACTTTTCTTGACATATGATTTAAAATAGATGTATCAGGAGATGGAGGATTGATATTATGCCAAGAAGAATTACAGATGTTTGTATTGCGTGCGGCGCATGTGTAGCAGAATGTCCTGTTGATTGTATCTCAGAAGGCGATATCTACGTTATTGACGAAGATGTTTGCATTGATTGTGGTGCTTGCCAAGAAGTATGTCCAACAGACGCTATTATTGAAGTTTAAAAATTAATAAAAAAAAGAACACTTAACTTTTTGAGTGTTCTTTTTTTTATTTATAATTTGCTGGCAGCTAACTTATCAACAATAACAACTACATCTGGATGTAATTGCAATACTGAAGCAGGTAGTTCGTCAGTGACTCTTCCGTGAATCATATGATAAACAGCATCTGCTTTTTCTATGCCACTTGCCATTAAAATTATTTTTTTACTTTTCATGATATTTTTAATACCCATCGTAATAGCATATTTAGGAACTTCTTCTAATGAATTAAAAAATCTCATATTATCTTTTCTAGTTTGTTCATCTAACTCAACAATAAAGGTTTCATTTCCAAGTGGTGTTCCTGGTTCATTGAATCCAATATGTCCATTGCTGCCTATTCCTAAAATTTGTAAATCAATTTGATGTTTATTTAAATCTATATTATATAATTCTGCAATTTCATCAATTCGATTTACATCATTATTTGGGATATGAACATTTTTTTCGTCCATATCAACTAAACTAAAAAGGTGTTGATGCATATATTGATAATAACTTTGAGAGTGATTTCTATCAATACCTATATATTCATCAAGATTATAACTTAAGATATATTTAAAACTAATTTCTTTATTTTGATATGCTTTAACTAAATTATCATATAATTTTAGTGGTGTTGATCCTGTTGCAAGTCCCAAAACACTATTAGCTTTTGTTTTAATTTGATTAATTACAATCTCACTAGCCTTTTGACTTACAGCTGCATAATCTTCACATTTTATAATTTTCATTTTATCATCTTCCTAAACGTTGTATTTTAAAGACTCCCTAATATTTCCATGATGTCTATCTAGAAGTTCTTCTATTTTTTTGGGATCTTCTATTTTGCTCATGATAGCGAAAATCGCAAATTTAACTGATCCATATTTGTCTAAATATTTTTGTGCAATTTCTGTTGACACGCCTGTAACTTCTGTAACAATAATTTGTGCTCTTGAAATTAATTTGTCATTATTCATTTGAACATCAATCATCAAATTTTCATAGACTTTCCCTATTTTAACCATAGATGCTGTTGTTATCATATTAAGGATGAGTTTTTGAGCTGTACCACTTTTCATTCTTGTTGAACCAGTTAATGGTTCTGCTCCAGTAATGGCTTCTATAGGATATTTAGCGATGCTTGCAATCTCTGAATCAGAACTTGTAGTGACACATGCAGTAATGCATCCGATTTTATTTGCATACTCAACCCCACCAACGACATATGGCGTTCTTCCACTAGCAGCAATCCCAACTAATACATCATTTTTATTTAAATGATGTTTTTCTAAATCCATCACTGCTGCAGCTTTAGAATCTTCTATACCTTCGATTGCAGTTCTTAATGCGGTATCTCCACCTGCAATAATACCTACAACTAAATCTTCGGACACACCAAAAGTAGGTGGACATTCACTTGCATCTAATACACCTAGACGTCCTGAGGTTCCAGCTCCGATATAAAATAGACGACCTCCGTTTGTAAATGCATTTGTAACAACATCTACAACTTTAGCAATCTGATCAATAACTTTTTCCACTGCAAGTGGAACTGTTTTATCCTCGTTATTAATCAATTCTAATATTTCTTTAGTCGAAACCAAATCAATATTCTTTGTTTTAATATTTCTCTTCTCAGTGCTTATTTTACTTATATCTACCATATAATCTCACCCCTTAGAAAGTTTTAAAAGACTCAAGTAATACGCGCCTTTAACAGGACTATCCGTACCCTCGTTGATTTCAAAGTCTTTTATGCTCATCTCTAATTCCTTAATTAATGTTTGTTTCACAAATGGAGCATTTGTTAAAAATCCTCCACGTAATGCAATAATAACTTTATCTTTTTCTTGTAACTTTAAATATGCTTTAATCGTTTGTCTTGCTAAATGTTTTGCTTCATCGTTAATTAAATCTTTTGCCTTTTCATTCCCATCAATTGCAATTTGACTTATAAATTTAGCTAGATTTGCAATTGTTGTTTTATCATTATTATACACATAATCTCGAACATCAAATTGATCATGAATATTTAAATGATTTAAAATCTTTGTAGAAAATTCATCATATGTATTTGTATCTTCATACGTACTAATAATCATTTTTAAAGCACTTATACTTAAATGATAAGCTGAGCCTTCATCGCCTAGTAAGTGTCCAAATCCACCAACTTGTTCCAATCGATATTGATCACTATACATAAGGACACTTCCTGTGCCACCAATGACCATAATCACATTAACTTCTTGATCTTTTTTTACATCATATAATGCAATTAAAACATCACTTTCTAGACTTGCTGTTGCATGATATCTGTTTCCTATCTCATCTTCATATGCGATTTTATCTTTTATCTTAGAGTAACCAGATATTCCCATTTGTATGAATAGTTCATCAGATGGCTTTATTTCAATAGTTAATTTATCTAGTACATCTAGCATATTTTCTTTTGCTTTATTCAAATCAATATTAAAATTTGTAAAGCCTGATGTACTTCTTTTTAATTCATTGCCTTTTATATCATATAAGACACCTAAAGTTTTTGTTCCTCCACCATCTATACCAATAATATATTTACTCATAATTAACAGGAACCTTTCCTTTTAATTTTAAGTCGCCTTTTAAATATTTTAATAAGACTTTTATAGAGTTTGGTGTATATTCATATAGGCAAACATAATTTTTAATGTGTTTTGTATAATATAAATCATAAGGATTTCTCATAGAAATCACATGCATCTCTATACCAAGTTCACTTAAATAATTAATCATTTTAATTTGTTCTTGATAGACATTACCATTATAGGTTGTAACAATTAACTGGTCATAAGCTTTCGCTTTTTCAATAACTGCTAATATATCTATATGAGATGGTTGAATTGGAAGCTTAACAATTTCTAAATTTTCTATTTCTTTTTCAATACCTCTAAAAATATCATAATGACCTAGTGCTTCATCAGCTATTGTCGTTGCCTTTGGCATAACTCCAATAAATAAAGCATTATTACTTAATTTAAGTTGTTTACCTTTAACAAGACTTGCAGCACCTTCAACTATTTGATAACTAAATTTTTGTGTTTCTTTGTTTTCTACAATATCTTTAACATCTGCATATGTTTGATTAATATCAACACGTGTGACATATTGTTTTTTATAATCTAGAATAAGTTGAACTCTTTGATCAATTAACTTTTCATCAATTTCACGATTCAAAATAGCTTGTTTAATATATGCTAGAGATTCTATTTGTTTTTCTCTTGAATGGCAAATACAATATATATTAGCACCAGCTTCTACAGCCATTAAAGATGCTTTAACTGAACCATAATTATTATCGATAGCCTTCATTGTCATACCATCAGTCACAATCAAACCTTTAAATCCTAGTTTTTCTCTAAGTAGAGTTGTTAGTACATCCTTAGACAAAGTTGTTGGTAATCCATCTTTAGTTAAATGCGGAAAATCGATATGACTACTCATCATCGCATGTAGTCCATTATTGATGGCATCTACAAATGGAACAAACTCAACTTTTTCTAATCTCTCAAGATCATATTCAACTTTTGGTAGAGCCAAATGTGAATCAACATGTGTGTCTCCATGACCTGGAAAATGCTTTCCGGTAGCGATTATATGGTTTTGCATACCTTTGATAAAGGCTTGTCCATAAAGGCTAACGACTTCAGGTTTATCAGAATAACTTCTTACTCCAATTACTGGATTTTTTGGATTATTGTTAACATCTAAGACTGGAGCAAAATTCATATTTATGCCTAAATGTTTTAACTCATTGCCCATCTTGTCACCAACTTCATAACAAGACTCTAAACTGCCATTTGCAGAAATAGTCATAGCTCCAGGGAAAAAGGTTGCGCCTTTTTGAATTCTAGAAACCATACCTCCTTCTTGGTCAATGGCTATAAACAAAGGGATGCCTAAATGATCTTCAGCTTGTTTTTGTAAATCCTGATTTAAGTTATATAGTTGTTCTCCACTTTTGATATTTCTCGTAAATAATATAACATTACCAGCTTTATATGTTTTGATCATTTCAATCGTCTCTTGGTTGATTGACTCACCCTCAAAACCGAACATTAAAAGTTGTCCGATTTTTTCATCTAAGCTTAAATTATTTACATCAAATTTATGATTATTCATAGATATGATATTGTCCTTTCATTTTTAAGAAAATCTCGCTGTCTTTTTCTATTTTTTTAAGTATATCATTTAAACTTAAATTTCTTTTTGTCAAGAAATCATCACCCATAAGAGACTCTGCAAACTTATTTAGACCTTCTTTAAATGGAGGTATCCATTCAAATTCTTCATGCATTTCTTTAACTAGATAAAGCATTGAAATGCCAGTTTTAACAGGCTTAAACTTTTTTTTATCTTTAATAAATAATTCAACACCTTCACATAAATGCTTCTCATGCTTAGAAAATGTAGGTGTAAAATAAACAGTTCTAAATTGTACGCCTTCTAAATTTAAATCATTTAGTTTACGAATTAATTCTTTACTTTTTAACCAAGGTGCTCCGATAATTTGAAAAGGTTTAGTAGTCCCTCTTCCTTCACTTAAGTTACTACCTTCAAAGTAACAAGTTGCCAAGTATGCATACGTAGTTTCTATCGTAGGAATATTTGGACTAGGTAGTACCCAAGGAAAATCAAGTTCTCTATAATCTTTATCTCTTGTATATCCACTCATTTTTATAACTTCTAAATCACAATTGATATCATATGCTTGGTTAAATAATTGAGCAATCTCACCAATTGTTAATCCGTAACGCTCAACGATTGGAAAATACCCAACAAAAGAACGATATTTTAAATCTAAAATATTGCCCTCTACTTCTATACCACCTACAGGATTAGGTCTATCAAAGACTACAA
Organism: Mariniplasma anaerobium; assembly: GCF_016865445.1. Taxonomy (GTDB): domain Bacteria; phylum Bacillota_I; class Bacilli_A; order Acholeplasmatales; family Acholeplasmataceae; genus Mariniplasma; species Mariniplasma anaerobium. The sequence continues at coordinate 1,810,587 of NZ_AP024412.1, forward strand.
ATTTTTTATTGAATTCTTTGGCAGCCATCATGGCATAAGCCATTGTATATAAGAATGTATAAAATCTAGCTCCAACATCTTGAATATCAAAACATAAAACATCAATATCCTTTAACATCTCATAACTAGGCTTTTTATTTTTACCATATAAAGAATAAACCATGCACCCTGTTTCTTTATCTTCATATGTATCCAAACGAACACCTGCTTGTAAATCTCCTCTAACGCCATGTTCAGGCGCATAAAGAGAAACAAGATCTGTTTTTTCTCTTAAAATGTCTATCGTGGATTTTAAATCACGATTGACCCCTGTAGGATTAGTAATCAATCCTACTTTTTTATTTTTAAAAAGTTCTAAATGATTATCTATATTTTCTATGCCTACTTTAAACATCACTTTTCACCAATCCTTCTATATAATCAACCACTTTATCAGTAATTAAAACATTTAATAATACTGGTATGGAAAGACCTGAAAAAACAAATAAAACCATAGTAAAGGGAAACATTAACATTACAAACGGAATAATCGTAGTCAAAACTAATAAAACAGTTTTTAAAAAGAATTTCCCTGAAACATAAAATGCTAATTTAAACATAAGTGTTAATTTTAAATCAGGTAAAACGTGAATCACAGATAATGTATAAAGTGTAATAACAAATGAACTTGCTAATACAGCTAAAGTTAAATAATAACCAATTAAATATAATAGATTACTATTAACATTAAGTAAATCCACATAATATGTAACATTTAGATAACCTAGGCCTACAATTAAGATCAATATAAGGCCTATACCCATTTTCTTTCCAATGTCTTGAATAAAGTAAGTGAAATATCCTTTAAACAACTTCTCTTCATCTTTATGAACATACTGATAAAACATTTTATATCCAGCAGAAAGACTTGGAAATATTGTTACAACTGCAAGACTGGTTATAATCATTAAAACATTAAGCATAATGATTCTAATAATCCAATCAGCAACCGTATTTATTTTTTGATAAAACGTTTTTTCATATACCATAAGAATCCTCTTTTCTAGCCAACTATACCTGTACGTTCAATAGATTCAACAAATTGTTTTTGTACGAATAAATACATAATAAGCAATGGTAACATCATAAGCAATGCAGATACATTAGAGATTAGAGCTAAGAACACTGGATTTTCCCAAACATCTTGTCCAATAAGGCTTAATCCACCTGTATAGAATAATGCAGCATACATGTTTTCAGCAGCATTTATCAATCTCATAGTAAGTAACGGAAAGTCTTGTGTGCTGACTTCAAAAATCTTAACAAAGTATGCATCATTCCATTGCCATACAAACGCAAATAATCCAACTGTAACTAATGCACCTCTTGCATTTGGTAGCATAACACTCCAAAATGTTCTAAATACACCAGCGCCATCAATCATTGCTGACTCTTCTAATTCTTTAGGTAATCCTCTAAAGAAACTTCTAAAAATATAAATAAATATACCACTTCTGATACCCATGCCTAATCCACTCATTAAATAAATGGATCCTTCTTTCCCAATAAGTCCTAAATCTCTAAAATATAAATACTGTGCTAGAGATAGAGCTTGTGGAGGAATAACAATCGTTAAAATAACGAGTAAAAATAATATATTACTACCTTTAAATCTTAATCTTGAAAATGCATATCCTGCTAGTGCAGTTGATCCAATTTGTAAAATCATTGAAATCGCACTTAATTTAAATGTATTAAAAACTGCATGTCTATAATCTAAAACTATACTTGCAATTTTAATATTCATAATACTCCAGTTTTCTGGAATCCATATAACTGCTGGATTATTTACATCACTTGGTGCACGAAGTGCCATAAGTATTTGTTGAATTGTTGGGAAAAGAATAACAAAACATAATCCTATCAATAAGATACTTCTTACAAATGAAAATCCAAAGGCTTTAGCTTTTCTACTACGCTTAGCGTTCTTCTTAGGGTCTTTAATATCGTTAACCACTCCATGATAAGAGGCTCTTATTTGTTCAATAATATTAGTTTTCATAATGCGACTCTCCTATCTTTAGGAATTTAGCAAAGGCGCCTAATACGATTAATATAAGTAAAATAGTTGCTACATAAATCCATGCCATTGCAGATGATACACCCCAGTTTTGTTGATTCAACTCATCACTAATAATTGTTGATACTGATGATGTCAAGAATGTGTCAACTAAAGCATAAACTGTAACAGTAATGATATGTGGTGTTACGTTAGGTAGCGTTATTAACCAAAACATTTCATAAGAAGTTGCTCCTTCAATCTTGGCTGCTTCATATAAATGCTTAGGAATAGATTGAATACTTGCTAAGAACAACAGAATCGGCACGCCAGCTAAAGCTAAGATGTCATAAATACGTTCAATGAGCCCAACTATAAATGTAATTAAAAATGGAGCCATACCTGTTTGAAGTAAATAGAACTCTAAATCGAAAATTCTAGCTATACCTTGTTGATCTAAAATTGCATTAATAGCTTCTCCTCCACCAACTGCAGATACTACAGCTGCAGAGTTTAAGATAACTGGTACAAAGAATATAGCTCTAACAATCGCACGACCTTTAAACTTCATATTAAGCATAACTGCGATGAATAAACTGAATATTAACAATACTGGTAGATTAATAATAACATCTGTAGTCGTTGTTAACAGTTCAACTCTAAATGATGAAGTTGATGTAACATGCGTGTTAAATGCATATAAATAATTATCAAAGCCGACAAACTCTTTAATGATTTCTCCAGCTTGAGGCGTCAAATCAAAGAAAGAGTATCTCAATGATTCAATAAATGGAACTAGGAATAATAACAAGATCCCAGTTGCCCATGGCAACAAGAATATTGCTGCCCAAATTAATTTTTGCTTTTTATAACTCACTTCGGGAAATTTAATTTTTGATAGACGAGGAAAAAGCGGCTTTTTAAGTTTTTTCATTATGCGCCCTCCTCTACAAAATAACCTAGACTAGGAATAACATCAGTACCTATGATGACATCGCTTAAGTTATAGTTTAAAATAATTTTTAATCCATTTGAATATGTGACTCTATAAACATTTTTCTGTAAAATTTCATGATTAACCAATGAACCTTCATAAAGTTTTAATGCATCAAGTTCATTTACTTGTTCTTCAATAACATCTAACCAATTATTATAATCAGTAGACATATAATAGTTATATTCTGTATTTAACAATTCTCTTGAATCATCATAAGTTAATGTGTATTTTAGATTTGATCCTGATTCAATCATTTTTAAGAATTGATAGTCAACTGATCTATCATTTGCTAAATTAATACTATTAGATGAATAATCAACATATCCTGATAAAATCAATTGTAATAAAGGAATTTGATCATCAATAATTGAATAAAGTGTTGTTTCAACAGGCATATTTGTTAAATATGAAGCATATGCATATGCATAATATAGGGGATCTTCAAACATCATATCTTGATTAACTTGTTCTAAGAATTGTTGTTGAATCAAAATACTATCTTGTTTATATATAGTTTGACTATCTGAGTAATGTCCAGTAATCATTGAACCTAGTAATGCAAATGATACATGATCAAATTCATAATCATCAATAAATCTATCATAAATCGCATCATAATATAGTGGATTAATCACATATTGATCTCCACTATGCTCATAAGGTGTTTCTGAATAAGGAAGTCTTGATGGATAATGATAGTTAAACATCAATGCATGGCTGCCTTGAATTCTACTTGCTGTATATCTAAATTGATCAAACATTTTATTATAATCTTTTGCTGTCATTAAACTAACAGATTGATATAAATCAATACCTAATGCATTTAAATTTTCATCAAGTGATATGTAATCTTTTTTACCACCAAGCGTTGATTCAAACTTAACATGATCATTTAAATCTTGACTTAATCCACCATTAATCGCACCTTGATATAAAACATTAAGTGTTGTAATATCTCTTTGTTCTAGTAAATCAACGATTTCTAGCGCTTGATCAAAAGTAGTCATAGATTCATTTGTATAGTATGGAATACCTAAGAAAAACTCTTTACGATCATAGGCACCAATAAACTCAGCAGTCAATACAGTTTGTGTTGTATCATCTTTCTTTGTTAAATCATAATTATCTATTAAATAATCTTGAAAAGTCTTGGCTATGCCTACATAATTGTTGCTATCGCCTTCAAGGAATGTATAATCAACAGTAAAATCAGTATGAACAATATCTTCTGTCCATAAATCAACTCCGTATGTATTAAATCCAGAACCGATGACTACTGATTCAACTTCTCTAAGTGAAAATGATGAATAAACCTTATTATAAGAATCTATTCTTCCTGATACATCGGCGTTAATCCAAGCCATTGCATCACCTTGGGTGATAATAGCTGCAAACCCACCGTTTTCTTTGACCATACCATAAACCGGTATGCTTATTTTTTGTTGCTGTTCTGCCATTTTATATGGTAGAAGTCCTAAATCGTTTCCATATAATCGTTTGTTATATGCATTTTGAAAATATTTATTGTTATTAAAATTAATAATTGCACCACTACCATCAGGTAGGACAATATATCCTTGTGTATCAATGTATGGTTCAGCTTCAGGATCAGTTAAAAATTCTGGATTATCTTTTACTGAAACGGCAGTTCCAAATAATGGATATAAAGAAATCTTAGCGATTTTAACTGCTTCTGTTTCTACGATAGAATCTCTTAATATAGTTGTTTTAACGCCTTGATCGGTTAATTTGATTTCTACTGCAACTTCAAATCTAACTTTTTCAAATTGTTCAAAATATCCATAAGATTCATTTTCTTCAATTGCACGCTCTCTTGTGTAATCCATGTCTTCATAAAATATACTATATAACCGTCTTTTAACTAGACGACTCATATCTTGATATTGTACAATTTCATACAATTGACGTTCTTCATCAAATCCAGTATATGCAATACGATTAAGAATGCTAAAATCATCCATTGCTTCCATCACATCTTTTTCAAGATATTTAGGGAAATATAAATAATCGACTTCTAAGTCTTCAATGATATATTTTATTTGTACACCATCTTCAATATATTTAATACCAAAAGATCTTTCACCTTCATCATTCAAAATGCTAGAAGGGTGATAGATACTTAATCCATAATTATTAATCGAAGTTAGTGACCCAGCTTGATTGAAGTATTGTATTTCCATTGTTGATTTTTGTTTTTCTAATGCTGAATTTGTTATTGTTTTAGCAGGATTTGATTCCCATGGATCATCTTCAATAGGATTAGATAGATAAACCTCTGAATTTCTTAAATCAACAACTTTAAAATATGAAGTTGTTTCGTCTAAATACAATTCGAATGTTGCATTAGAAGCGACAAGTCTATTTTGGTTAAATAGGCCTGAAGCATCTGTGAAATTTTCACTGTCAAATGCTCTGACTTCACTTGTAATCATTTCAGATGATTTCATATTAAAAGCGAATAGATATAAAGCGCCAATACCTAAGATTAAAATGACGATAACGATTTTCTTTATGTTCATATCTTCACCTCTAATATCTAAGATTTAATTCTTCATATATCGATAATACAAATTCGATAAATTGTTGAATCAAATCAAAAAATAACAAACCAAAAAACATCATGACTGCCATTGCGACCACTGTTAAGATAAAAGCCAATATTGTTTTTGCAAGTCCATAATGGTGTATGTTTAATACACCCATAAATAACATCCACGCTGTTGATACATATGCTAGTCCCATTAATAATTGATAAAAAGCCATTTCTTCTAATGTTAAGAAATTAGATAAGATAACCGCAGGATAACCAATTAAAATGATTGGGAATAATGCATATCCAGTCATCATAACGATTTCTTTGAATTTACCTTTACCTTCCATTAACGTTGTTACTGACCAGTTACCTATAGTAAAGAGCGCAATTAACAACACAACAGAAAATATCTCTTGTAAACTGTTAAGCATTAAAGGGTTTCTTTCGTTGATTAAGAATCCTTCATTTTGATATGAGAAAATTCTAAAAAACGCAAAGAGTGAAATAAAAATTATTGCTACACTGAGTTTCCCTTTTTTATATCTTTTAAACTCATCAAAACCATCAAAAGGGTGAAATAAAATATATTTAGGGAAGCTAAAATAATTAAACCAAAACTTTTTAAGTTTAGTCTTCATATAAAATCGAACCTCCCTTTTTGTAAGTAGATCTGATCTTAAATCCTATAACTGTTCCAGCAATTAAAACAATACCTCCAATAATATAGCCAAAATTAGATTTTAGTTTATCATTACGATAAGCTTTATATGCTTTAGAGTAGTAATAGCGATCATGTCCTAAATTAAAATATTCTAATGCTTCTTTAAACATACCTTCGCGTAGATAATATTTACCAATGCCATTGTATGCAATTTCATAATTCGTATTTAAAACTAATACTTCTTCCCATATTTCAGCAGCTTTAGCAAACTCTCCGTTTGTATGATACATAATTGCTTCATTAACTTTAGCACCAAAATCAGTCAATTGATAAACAATGACAGTTCTTGCTTTTCTATCTAAAACTAATAGATTATCATTTAAGTAAGCCAAAGATACACCTTCAGAAAACTTATCTGATTGTGCGCCTTCATCTCCATTGATATATAGAAGATTACCTTCACTATCATATGTGAATAGTCTTGATCTCTTTTGGTCCAAAACAGTAAATATACCATCATTCGTATAAGCAATATCAACTAAAGAACTTGGTCCATCAATAACATAGTTATTTTGTCCTTCAATATACTGAATATCTCCCATAGGTGGATGGTAACCATTACGTTTTAATACATCAACACCTTTTGGATTAATTAACTGAATAATATTTTCTGCATTATCATCAGCAGGTTTACTTGTTGCATAAATGAAATTTTTATCATTCATAACAACATTAGTATATTCAGTAGGTAGATAGAGTTGAAGTTGTGCAAGTTGTTCTTCTGTCATAATGGATCTTTGGAATATTTCAATTGGATTTAGAGAAACTGGGTTAACCCCTGTAAATCTATTAAAATCTCCATTTGTATCTAACTCTAAAATGCCTTCATAAACATTTCTAGCAACGACATACATTCTTTCCGAACCATCTACTGTAATCTTTCTTGGTTCAAAATTAATTTCATCAAATGTTGCATCTTTAATATCATCAAAGACATCTATAACTTCATAACTGTGATTTAGTTTAACAATTCTAAAGTTACCACTATCAGCTACATAGATTGCATTTTCTTTGACTTCAAGACCGTAAGGTGAGTTAAATGTAAGATCATCAAATACCGTTTCACCTTGGCTTTCTAAAGTTTCTTGATATGTTGCACTAATTGGAAAACTTACATGCTGAGAAATCAACTCAAAATCTGAATCGATTGCATATAAAGTGTTATTACCTGAATCAATCATATAAATCACGTCGTCAAATACAACTATATCTTCTGGTGAAGAAAAAGTTGTTCCAGCCGTATTACCGTTAAAATAGGTTGCAAAGTTCATACCTGGCGCAGAGTGGATAACCTCGCCATAATAAGAATAGTTATATCTTACAACAGACAATTGAACAGGCAATGTGATTAACATGGAAAATATCATAAATAGTTTCATATCAACCCTCCTATTTCATGCCGGAATGAGAGAACGTTTCAACAATCCTAGATTGTGAAAAGATGAAGAATGTTACAGGGACTATCATCATAATGAAAGAGACTGCAGCAATCGTTCCAGCACGTTCAATCGTACCTTGGGCAATTTGTCTTAAAGCATAACTTACAGGTTTTAATTCCTCACTGAAAATAAATGATCCACCATCAGTGATCCATAATCTTTGGAATAATAAGATAATAAGTGTTAACCATGCAGGTTTAACTAAAGGCATAACAATGGTAAAGAATATGCGATATTCACTCGCACCATCAATTTTAGCACTTTCGATTAATTCATTTGGAATTTGTTCCATAAATTGCTTCATCAAATATAAACCTAAGGATGATGCAATAGCAGGTAAAATGATTGCAGCTGGGTTATCAATTAGTCCTAATCTAGAAATAATAATATAGTTAGGAGTTGCAGTAACTTGAGGCGCAAACATTAGGGAATAAACAACAAGTGTAAAAATAAGCGTTCTCCCAGGGAACTTATACTTAGCAAGCGGATAAGCAGCCATTGAAGCTATTAATACATGTCCAAATGTACCTAAAACAGTAATTAAAATTGTATTAAAGAAATATCTTGTAAACGGAATCCATGAATTACTCATTAATTCAGATAAATCTCTAAAGTTATCAAAAGTTATATTTCTTGGTAATAATCTTGGTGGAAACAAGAATAATTCATCTAACGGTTTAAATGCATTAGATGCTGTCATAATTAGTGGAAACGCACTAAAAGCACCAAATAAAAGTAGAATTGCAAATAAAGTAATATCTCCAGCTTTTGATCTATTTATTCTTTTTTTCTTTCTATATTTTCTATTTTTAATATTCTCAATGATAGAATTCATGTTACTCACCTACCTTTCTTAAGATAGATCGAACAACAATATTCGTCGTCATCATAATTAAGAATAATAGAGTCGCAATCGCTGATGCGTACCCTAAATCAAATCTTGTAGACCCATAGTCAATCAAATGGGTTACAATCGTGTGTCCTGCATACTGAATAGACGGGAAGCCCACCAGTTGCATTGAAACCTCGGCTATCGCTAATGATGTGGTAATCTGCATAACAGCACCAAATAATAATTGTGGTTTCATAGAAGGCAATGTAATGAACCATAGTTCTTGCCATCTATTTCTAATACCATCAATTGCACCTGCTTCATAAAGTGTTTTGTCAACACTTTGAAGACCAGCGATAAACGCAAGAAATGATACACCTAAGCTTAACCATAATTGAACTAAAATAATAACAAATAACATGTAATCTGGATTTTTTAACCACAATATAGGGTTATCTATAAATCCTAAATTCATTAAAATTGCATTTGCATAACCATGAACATCACCAGAGAATATAAGTAACCAAATCAAAAAGGCATTCCCTGAGATGGATGGTGCATAAAAGATTAATGTCATAAAAGCTCTTAATTTAGGTTTTAATTCATTAATTAACCAAGCAAATACAAATGCTAGCAAATAACTTACCGGTCCAGTTACAACCGCAAGTATAAGTGTGTTTTTTAAAGCGATGATAAATACATCATCTTCTAATAATAATTTTGTATAATTGTCTAATCCTATGAATCTAGGGCTTTCAAGTAAATTAAAATAAGTAAAACTAATCCCTAAAGACATAAAAACAGGAATAATCGTAAATGTAAGAAATAATATAACATACGGAGCCATTAGTACGTAATTGTGTTTGTTTTTTTTCATTTCTTTCCATAAAAGTTGACGTTTAGTCAATTTTAGGTTTACTTGTTTTTGCATACGAATGCCTCCTTTCTTAATCTAGATCAAATTCTCTTCTCTTCTTCTCGATTTCATCATTAATAACTTGTACATAATCATAGATTGTCTCACGTGGATTAGATAATTCATTAATAACCAATCTAAATGCATTATCTAAATGTCTACCTGTCATATATCCACCAGGTACTTCTGGTACACCTTGAACCCATTGCCATTGAGCATATAGTTTTTGATACTCTTTAACTGTCCATGGCAATTGTGCTAATGCTTCAACATTTGCAGTAGGATAACGTGCTGCTGCACCTAAGATACCTTCCATTTCTCGTCCGAATTGAACTTGAATGTCAGTTGAGGTCCACCATTTTAAATATTCCCATGAAGCATCTTTTTTGTTTGATTGATCCATGATCATAACGCCAGTATTTGTAGATACTGTATCTCTTCTAATTTGAGTTGCTCCAAATTCATCTTCATATTCTGTACCAGGTACAGCTGTAAAATCCCATTTGCCTCTAATTTCAGGTGCAAATACACTTAAAGTGTTATAGACATTATAGTAAGTTATACCAATAGGCATTTGCCCACTTCTAAATCTATTCACAAAGTTTGCTTCTACAGGGAATGAATAGTCTGTGTAAAATTGTGTCCATGTTTCAAATACTTCAGGTCCTTTACCTTCATTAAATCCACTTTGTTTATTACCATCAATATAAAATTCGCCATCATTTTGATAAAACATTGTGGAGAATATTGGATTTGCAGGTAAGTTAGCAACTGCTCCTTGAGTAATTGGAACTGGTAGATAAAATTCTAAGTTATGTTTTTGAAGATCTGGAATCATTGAGATTACATCTCTCCAAGTATCTGGAACTGGTAAATCTAATTCTTCAAAAATATCAGTTCTATAAAACATCATTAAAAATATTTGTTGTTCTGGAAGTGCATAGTAACCACCTTCATATTCAAAGCCCACCATAGCACTATCCATAAATCTATCTTTAACTGTATAAAAATCATCAAATTGTGATAAATCATAAGATGCATTTCTCATCGCGTAATTAACTGGTATGTTGTAACCAACACCCATCGCAACATCTGGTCCTTCACCAGCAAGTGTTGCTGGTAATAAGACTGCACCATTCACAAGTTTTAAATCCACTTGAATACCAAATTCTGGTGTAAATGATTCATCAATAAGTTTTCTTAAAATATTTGCTTGGTCTTTACCAACAGATAACCAAACTTCAATAGTTTCATTAACATTGCCAGCTTCAGTTTGACCAATTGCTGCATAATCAGTTGTAAAACTTGCAATAAATGCTTGAATACTGAATATCATGCGATTAAACCAAGATGCCTTGTTTTGTGGAAGTTTAACTTCTGGATCATGAATCATGAAGTAATCTATTTCTAAAGGTTGTTCTGATAAAAGAATAACTAGTGTACCTAGTGAAGAAATATTTGCACTGTAATTTGTTAAGTTTTTATGGATTTCTCTAGGTTTTTGAACAAAGTCTTCTAATTGAAGAATAACCGTATCTAGAATACCTGTTTTCTCACTTTTAGATCCTGATATTTCTATAATTCTTTCTCTAATATTTGTTAGATTGATACGTTGTTCATCTAATCTAGAAACTAAATTAACAACTCGCTTTTCTAATTCATAGTCTCTATAAGGATCTGGTTCAGGTCCTGTATAAACTAAAATTTCTCTGTAAAGTTTATTTAACTCATTTATTGAGTTTTGAATTTGTGCAATTAATGGTCCATATTCTCCAAGTGAGACTTCCATCGTAATTTCATGAGTTCCAGCTTCTAAATAAAATAAGAATGCCTCATCATTTGTACCTAATGTTTGAATACGCCATTGATTTGAATATGCAAATTGGAAGTTCTCCATTTCAGTAAATGGAAGCTCTCCATCAATATATATATTTCTACTGACATTCATACCAGATGCTAATTTTTGTTTAACTCTCATGCTAATTGAATGTAATCCTGTTTCCTCAACATCAAATTCCCACGTTATTTTATCTCCAGAAACTCTCCAATTTGCTCCACCGATTGTATTTAGCTTAATTAATGATGGGTCACTTGGCATTGTTAATGGACTTGTTCTATCATTTAAAGCATAAAGTGTAGGAGATGATGTGAAATATGGATCTTCAGCTTGATTAATAATGGTTTCATTTTCTACGACTTGATATCCATTTTGTACATATGTTTGATAAACATCTACATAATCGTTTACTTCTTTAACAGATACTAATTCTATTGAATCAATAAGTAATGGTTCTCTTATAGACTCTAAGGTCAATGTATTTATACCTTGTTCAAAATAAAATGCATATGGTTGATTTACATAACCTATAGAATCTTTAACAAAATCACTTGTCCAAAAAGGCGTTTCTATTTGGCTAGGTCTAATATCATTACCATGAATGTCTATTGTTTTTTCTCCTTGAGTTGACCATATACGATGAAAGACTATGTTATTTGCACCATCAAATGGTACTTCTCCATTAATCATAAGTACTCTTTCAATCGATGAACTTTTCCCTTCATATGGAAAATAGTTAAGTTTTATATTATAAAAACCTTCAACATCAACAATAAAATTCCAAGTAGCAGATCCACTTTCTAAAGTAAGTAATGGATTTGCGACATCTTCATAACGATCTAAGATCTCTTGTTTGCCTTCGATACTACTATAATTAGAAGCATTTATTGTAATGACTTGATCAGCTGGATATATTGCAGGGTGATTTTCTACATAGCTAAAATAAGCAGATGCGTCATAATCACCTAACTCAGTTTGATCAGTTTCAGGAACAGGTTCTCTATTATAATCTAAATATCTTGTTTGTGCACCAACAACGAGGCTATCAATAATTGCATATACTGTAATTACTAATATAATTGATAAAGTTATAATAATAAATTTTTTCATTACAAAACACTCCCTTTGAATAATCCCCCTTTAATATTAAAGGGGGATCAGCTTTAAATTCTATCAGTTTAAATAATCTTCTAATGCAGTTTCATAGATAGGTTTAATTCTATCCATTTCTGTTCTTGCGGTACCTTCTCTAATACCTAAATTGATATTTCTTCTCCAACCATTTTCACCATATGCACTAATACCAATTGCGTTGATTAATTCTAAATAAACGCTGTCATAAATATCTAAGTAAGCTTCAACATATAACTCATCATCAAATTTAGTTAATAAAGTTAATTCAAACTCATCAGCTAATTCTTGTTCAGTTTTCCACAATTGTAATTCATTCCATACTTGGAATACTAATTCTTCTCTTTCTGCACTCATACCACTTGCTACATTATAAATTGCAACACCTGATATTGGTGAAACATAATCGCCTGTAAAGCTATCTGATACAGGATATGGAACAAATCCTAATTCGAATGCTAGTCCGCCCCATCTGTTATCTGCATTTACAAACCATAAATGACCTGGATGCATAGCAACTTTACCAGTTTGCCATAAAGGACTACCTGCATCATATTGACCATTAGGTTCAAATAAACCTTGGTTATATAAATCAGATAAGAATGTGTATGTTTCAAGTGCAGGACTTTGTGCAAATGATACTCTACCAGTAGTTGCGTTAATTAAACTACCACCATTAAGTGCAACCATAGATTCAGCATAAGGACTTGGAACACCACCTAAAGCATAATAATCCTCACCTAGCGTAGTTACTGCAGTTTGTACTTCTTGTGCCCAGGCTTCAAATTCACTCCATGTCCAATCACCATCTAAATATAATTGTGATGGATTATCAACACCTAAACTTGAAACTAAATCAGCATTATAATATAATCCAACATCTACAGTTAAGTTATTTGCACCAAAACCATATACCTTATTTGCATATTCGCCAACCATTGTATAATCTTCATGAATATTTGTTCCATGAGTTAATAAATATTGATCAACTGGAACGATTGCGTTTGCATCAGCTAATTGTTGAACCCAGTCACTAGTTGTCCAATATAGGTCAGCTAATGGTTCACCAGCAACTGAAGCATTAATAATTGATGTTACACGGTCTGGTCCCCAAGCAGCACTTGCAGGATAAGCTTTGTAAACGACTTCAACGTTTAATCTATCTTCAACTTCTCTTTGTTTTGCTTGTCTTGCAGCTTGTTCTGTACCAGAAAAGTCTTCATGAAATGGGTCCACTTCATATGGAGCTCCATGCATAATAACGATTTCTGTTGGTTCTGGAACTTCACCATCTTCTGTTCTTACAGTAATTCTTCTAGTAGCCGTTACTTCTTTGCCATCGCTACCAGTAACTTTGTAAGTTAGTGTATATGTACCAGCACTACTTGTATTAACAGCACCTGTAACAGTAATATTTGCAATTGCAATTGCACCATCAACTGAATCTGTAGCTGAAACACCATTTAACGGATCAAATACGACTCCAAAATCTATAGTCGTATCAGCAACTCCTGAGATCGATGCAGTTGCATCTGGATCAACAGGATCAATCGGATCTACTGGATCTTCGCCACCACAAGCAACGATACCAAAAGCTAGAGCTAATACTAAAAATATCCCTAAAATCTTTTTCATTTTATATCCTCTCTTTTCTTAATAAATTATTTACATGTAGTTATATTATTTCACATGTTAATTATACTATTTTTTTGATGTGTTTTATAGAGCAAAAATCCATATTTTCACATATGAAAAATAATTTTCACTTATAGCATCTAATATCATAGATATTAGGGGCATAAAAGACAAAGCACCCGATAATATTTATCGGGCACTTTTCTATAAAGATTAATTTATCTAATTATTTATTTAATTAGTTTATCTTCTTCTTCTGAAAAAGAATATTGCAGAAGCGCCTAATACTAAACTAAATGTAATAAAGATTGCACTAGTACCATTAATTGCAGATCCACAACCTGTTTCAGGAATTGCTTCAACTGAAGCGTCGATCAATGTTTGAACAGCAGCTTCTGTAAGTACGTTAGCGTCGATTAATGCTTGAATGTCAGCTTCTGTAAGAACGTTAGCATCGATTAATGCTTGAATTTCATTAGCTAATGCTTCATCAATTTTAGCATCGATATCAGCTTTTGTAGCTATAGCTTTCATAACTACAACATCAAATTCAACAACTGCAGTGTGACCAGCTAAATCTTCAACTGTAACTTCAACTGTATAAGTTCCAGCTAAGAAAATATTTAATCCACCATTATTAGATACATATTTAACTAAATTATCTTGTGAATCAGTAAAGTCATATGCAACTACGTTTGCTAAGATAGCGTTATTAACATTGCTATATTCACCAGAATAGAATGAATAGTTATCATTAACAACTATTGCGATTGGAGCAGTCATATCATCAACTGTTAATACATAACTAGCTTCAGTAACGATATCATAACTGAAATCTGGAATACTTTCATTATTAAATGCAACTGAATCTCCAAAGTTAAGTCCACGAGCTAATGTATAGTTTGCTGTACTAACACCAATAACTATTACAAATCCATTTTCTTCTAATGTCATATTTGCGATCCAATCAGTAAATACACCAGAGCCATCGCCAGGAGCATCGGCAGTGTATGTTTCATTTACTAAATCCCAAGTTCTACGGTTAATGGTTTGAATAATTGTACCATCGCCAGCAACTTCAATTACAACACCAGCTGAACTCCAACCAAATGAAGAAGTCTTAAGGTTTGTAACATCAGTATAAACTGAAATTAGAGAAGCAAAGTTTGTAACAACTTGATTTACTGTTAATTCGCTTACATATTCAGTTCCATCTAAGGTATATGATGTATCAGTACCTGGGAAGAAAACATTATGAGTGAATTCTAAATCAATTGTATATTCTCCTGGGAAAGGAGCATATGGGTTAAGAGATGATGGATAAGATACTTCGATATCCATAGTCTTGTCATTTCCATAACCGTCATCAGCAGTAATTCCTTTTAAAACATCTACGAAAACATTTTGGTCAACAAATCTATCTTCAACACCACTAAATGTTGGAGGCATAACACCAATAACGATGTCAGCTGATACTTCTTGAGCAACGCCTTCAGGAGTAGTTGCCATCCAAGTAGCTTTGTAACCAGCACCAAACATAGATGAATCAATTGCAGTAACTGCAGCACTTGCAGTATACATATCTGTTACTGAATCATATGTAAAGTCTATTGTTTCTAAATCTGTACCATCTTGAGAGATAGTTACAGCATAATCGATTTTTTCAGTAGCGTTAATAATCATACCTTGGTCATCAAACATATCAACCCATGAAGCAGTTACCATAGGATCAAGATCAAATGTACCATTGTAATCAACAACGATATTTACACCAGCAGTTACTAAATCATTGTCTAATGCAGTAATACCTGCAAACATAGCTGGTTGTTCTTCATACATTGTAACCATAGGATCTAAAGTGTCATCTAACATAAATTCAGGCATATCTTGGATATAAGCTGTTGTAGCTGGGTTTGATGTACCTCTATCTAAAGTACCCCAAGAAACAACTGTCCAACCTGCTTTAACTGTTACATAATTTGGATTACCATCATAAATAACGCCATCACCATTGATGATTGTTGACCAATTTTCTGGATCTGTATCTACTGCAGTATCTACGTCAGCATTAGTCCATTTTAAGTAACCTATTGGTTCAATAACATATCCATCAGTATCAACTGTATCCAAAGCCATTCTGATATGAGTTAATCTTGTTGTTTCAGGTTTTGGATCTGCTGCATCATATGCAGTAGCTTCTGCTTCAGTAGCTAAACGCCAGTCTGGAGCAAGTGCAGTACCATCATTGAAAATATAATAAGTTGAGATGTGGTCTTCAAACATAGCTAATTGACCAGTTTCATCAAAATATGAATATTTTCTATGAACAACTGAAGTTAAATCTGTTCTTGCATTTGATGTACCTAAAATCACATCAGCATCTGTATCATTAATAATTAATCCTGCAAATGCATTCCATGATAATGTACCCATTTCATCTGAAGTGATAATTCCATTAGAGTTGTCATCTTCAAAATCCTTAACATATCTGTCAGCGCCTCTAACAAAATGGTATCTATAGCCTGCAAATTCCATTGTCCAATGTGAAGAACCAAGTTTTGTGAATGTACATTCGTTAGTTCCTTCTAAACATGCTTGTTGATCATATGGATATAAATCAACAAGTTCATCAGCTGCATATGAACTGTTTCCAGCTATTAATGCAAATGATGCAAATCCTAGTAATAAAAATACTACTAATTTCTTCATTTATTTTCCTCCTATTTTTTTTAAACGTTCAACAGTATTTTAATACCAAATGAAAACGCTGTCAATGCACATTTATGATTTGCGTAATTTTTCATTGGTTTTTGCACAGTTTGAATATTTTTTTCAGTTATTTTAGTGAATAGTACCTGGAAGGTATGTATAGAATGTTCTTGAACTTGTTGCGCCATCAAGTTCTACTGTCACTGTATAGCTAACTGTCATTGCGCGATCAGGCATTTTTATAACTCTACCTGTATTGTCAACATATTCAGGATTATCAGAAACTAAAGTGATATTAGCGTCACTAAAATCTTTTTCAACTGCGTATTCTATATCTTGAAGTTCTTCAAAATATGGAATCAATCCAGCGTTTCTCATTGTTCTCGGACAATCTTTTCCACTAAAGTCATTATGGTATTTCATATTTTCTCTTGGAAGGTTATATTTGTTTAATAATTCTGCAACTAATTTAGCAGTTCTTGACCATGTTCTAAAAAGATCTGAGTCATCATTAACACCAGTTTCAATACCAATGCCATTTCTATTTCCACCACCAAGGTATGTAGTTCCTTGAAGCACTTGAACTGATCCATCGCCGGCATGATAGCCTCTTTCAGTCTCTGGTAAATGTTGATAAAGTTCTTTATCATCCATTGTAAAATGCCATGAAACCCATAATTGTGTTCCTGCTTGATATGCATTCCATAAGTAATTAGCATGTGATAAAGCACCAGCACCTGTACCAGTATTAGCTGTATCATGAACAACTACCCAATAAACGTTATAAGGGTTATATTGTGTAACTCCGTCTGGAAGATCATCAAATGGTTCACCCGGTCTAATACCGTCAAAGACTGGTATCATCTTAGATTGATTGGCTTCAATTTCTCCAAAATAATAGCGAGATACATTTTCATATCTTGTAATCGTATAATTATATCCAATACCATAAGCTGTGATTTCATGCTCTGAAGTATAATTTACCTGGTTTTTAGTTAATAAATCTAATAAGTTACCATCGTTAAGTGAACCAAAAAATTCTACTGTAAATGTTTGATTTACTGATGGGTCACTAATAAGTTTAGCTGTAAATGTTACAACACCAGCATTATGAGATGAAATAACGCCTTCTTGATTAATTGTTGCAACTAAAGTATCATCTGATTCAAATGAGACATCTTCATCACTTATATCATATGGGAAAACCATTGCATCTAAAGTAAATGAATCACCAACAAGAAGATTTTGCATTTTAACTGTAGGTGTGAGTTCAATACCTGGAGTAGTTGTTATTACTATAGTGATTTGTGCATTAATTGTAAAATCACTTGAAAGCAATATGGTTAATGTTGCTTGTCCACTTCTAACAGGACTTAAGATGCCTGTACCACCTATTCTTAAAGTTTCTGAATCAGATGTGATATATCTAACACTTCCTGAGTCTGCTTCCATAGGTAGAGTTTCAAATGAAACCTTATATGTGTCGCCGATAATTATTTCTACAGTATCAGTGTCTGTAACTATTTTAATAATTTCGCCTTCTTGATAATTTGCTTCACTGATGATATCAGCTGCTTCTCCATAATATCCTCTTAAGTCATAATTTGAAACATTTTCAAAATCAGCATATACAGGAGTTTCAGCTCCCCAATAATTTAAAGTAAAGTCTACTTTATGATCTGCATTAGCTTTCACAGCTAAATTTGTATATGCACTAACTGAATTAAATCTTACACGATCTTGAATATCGTTTGAAGATAGAGTTTCTATTTCAAGTCCGATTGCAACATTGCTTATTTGATTTCTTTCAATGTGAACTTTTGTTTCGCTATCATAATTATCTCTTGCGATTAATCTAATACCAACACTTGCTTGACTAATTGTATTGTTATTTACTTCTATTAAACCACCTAAGTAGTTTTGAATAGATATTGCTGCGCCTAAAGTATTTGTAAATGTATTATGATTAATGACAACATCTGAAATTGTATCAAGATCAAGAAAGTTTTGATCAACAGTTAAATTTGATGCCTGATTATTCATAAATTCAAATCCGTTAACATTAAGTGCATTTGTGATTTGAGCTTGTCCACTAAAATTAAGATTCATCAATTTTACATGATTACTATTAACTTGAATGAGTCCATCAATAATTGCCACATCGGTTCCATCAATGATTAGGTTAGCAGTTGATATTGTAATATCTTCTTGATATGTACCTGCTAAAACATAAATTGTAGATCCTTCAACTGCGCTAGCTTCAGCTGCAGATATTGTAGAAAATAAATCTACATCATATGTTAAATCTAACCCCATATAAGTTAAAGTTGATCCTGTAGTTGTAGTTTCATCTACGACTAAGTAATTAACGACTTCAATAACAATCTCACTTGATAAAGTTTCATCATAAATTGAAGTAGCCGTAATGGTAACAACACCTGAAGATAATGCCATAAATATACCAGTTTCACTGATTGTTGCAACATCTTCATCACTTGATGACCAAGTAACATACTCATATGCATCATCAGGTCCAACATCAGCATTTAAAACCATCACGTTGTTTACATTAATCATTTGACTACCTGTAATGATTAAGGTTTCTGCTGGGTTATAAACTCTTAGGGTAATAGTTTCTTTCACGCTTTGATCATATGTAGAAACGACATCGATTGTAACTAATCCATTATCAAGTCCAGTAATTAATCCTGATTGTGAAACAGTTGCAATTGAATCATCTGAAACACTAAATTCTACATCATCATTTGAAGTGTAGCTTATTTGTTCAGTTTTACCAACCCATATTTCTACATTTGATTGGTCAACTGATAATGTAATTGATTTTCTTACAGTAATTGAAATTTCTAAAATAACCGTAGCATCCGTATCAGATGTAATGGTTAATGTTGCTTGACCTTCACCAACACCAGTAACCATATCGTTTTCAACTGTAAAAACGTCTTCATCATCTGATGTAAGTGTTACATCATCATTTGATGTATACATAATTTCAACAGATTGGCCCACTGTAAGAGTATATGCATTGGTTGTAGCTGTAATTTCAATGTTAGTTTCAACTGTCACAGATATTGTAATAAATACATTAGCATCTGCTTTTGAAGTGACCTTAACATCTGCATTCCCTACTTTTAATGCACTGACTAATCCACTAGTTGAAATTGTTAAAACACTTTCATCACTAGATTCATATAAAACTAAATCATCATTTGTATCTACTTCTATTTGATAAGTCTCTCCTACTTTAACTGTTACTGATAAGTCATCAGCAGATAAAGAGATTTCTTTGCCACAAGAAAACAAGACAAACAATACAAGTAAAAACGATAAACTCAAAACTCCTCTTTTAAGCATTTTCATTTTCCTCCACTTTTTTTATATATCATATTAGATAATTGATTTCTATATCCAATAATTTGATTTAATTCTCTTTTAGGATGAACTGCATTAGATAATAATACAAAGCCTATCCCATTTTTTCTATCTATAAACATATTGCATCCAGTAAAGCCTGTATGTAATATGGTTTGTTCAAAATCTACAAAGTCACCAGCTGAACTACCTTTAGTAGGTTTGTCCCATCCTAATGCTCTTTTCAATAAACTCCCCTTTAAAGAAGGATGTTCTTCTCTAACTAGAAACAACATATCTAGGGTTTCTTTTTTTAAAACGAAATTGTTTTCTAATATTGCTTTAATAAATAATGATAAATCATAAGCAGTTGAAAAAAGCCCTGCATGTCCTGCTTCGCCTAAAGCGAATGCTTTTTCATCGTGAACTTTCCCTTGTAATAAGCCTTGATAGACTTCATCATCTCGTTTTTCTGTTGGTGCACATCTTATTGCATCTGGATGATAAGACGTATCTTTCATACCAAGTGGTTTAAAGATAAGTTCATAACCATTTTCATCTAATGATTTTTTTGTAATTTCTTCAATCATTAATCCTAACAATATGAATCCAATATCTGAATAGCAAATATGTGTGTGCTTCTTATATATTATTTTAGCACTTTTAATATTAAAAAGCACTTCTTCTTTATTTCTTAGTTTAAATGCACGAGCTATATCTGCAGGCAATCCTGAGCTATGTGTTAAAAGATCATAAACTGTTATATCTTCTATTTGAAACCATGTAAGAATATCTGATGCTTTTGTATCTAATGTTAATTTTTTATCTTCAATTAACTTCATGATTAACGTTGTTGTAGATACAACTTTTGTTAAAGATGCGATATCATAGATTTCATCACCTTTTAAAGGTTCTAATTTAGGATAAGTACTTTTATATCCTACATAATCAACTAAAGGTTCTTTATTTTTATAAATTACTGAAAAGTGTGCGCCTGGAAAGTGTTTCTTGGAAACACCTTCCTCGAGCACTTTTTTTATCTCTTGAGTAATCATATTAAATCACTTTTTCTTTTTTTCTAACCATAACAACTAAAGATGTTCCTAGTACTAAAGCAAATGTTATAAAGATTGCACTACTTGTACTAATTGCTGAAAAACATCCAGTCTTTGGAGGATCAACTTCCTCTTCTTCAATCAAAGCACATGATCCGTTGACATATTCATATCCAGCAGCGCATGTTGTATCAATAACCTCTACATTTAAAACACTAATCGTGCTTTCTATGCCTTGATCATCAACAGCTTTAAATGAAAGTGAATAGACACCAACTTGATCAAATGTAATAGGAGTCGAATATAAAATCCAAGTTCCATTTCCTATTTTATAATAGATATCATCATCTGAAACTAAAGTGATGGTTACACTATCTTCATATTTTGAACCACTAACGATATCGCCAGTGATGCTAGATATTGGTTGATCAACAGGTTCAGCTTGTTTAACCACATCACTTTCCCAAGGGAATGATGGATATTCTGTCCAATAAGTTGTTGCCATTCTTTCTAATGAACTAACAACGTTTGCATTTAAATTATTTAATGTTTTATATGAGAAGAAAGAACTACCAATAATACTATCGTATTGAGAAATATATCTTAATTGTTCTGTTAATTCATTTGGATCATCCCATGTATTATCTGTATATCTATAAAATCCTATCCCGATAATTAAATCAACACCTGATGCTTCTGTAAGTTCTGCCCACCAATCTACTAAATCAGCAAATGGTGCACTACTATGATCAAATTGCCAATAAAGTTGTGGCATGATGTAATCTAACCATCCTTCCATAACCCATTTTCTAGTATCTGCATATGCATAGTTATAACTTTCGAATGTTGAAGATGTATGTGATCCTAATTCGCCACCTGGTCTAATGTTTCCACTGTAATCATATTTTGATTTCCAGATGCCTGATGGACTAATTCCAAATTTGATATTTGTATTTTGATTTTCATTCCAAGTACTAATCACATTAGATAAGTTTTCAATCATCATATCGACGTTTCTTCTTCTCCAATCGTATAGTTCTTCACCTACATTTTTTGTTCTGTTATATACGTCTTGATCTTCTGATGCGACTATATTACTTAGATAAAAATAATCATCAAAATGAATACCATCAATATCATATTTACTCATTAACTCACTAACAACATTTGTAAGATATGCCCTAACGCGTGCTTCACCAGGATTAAGGATGAGTTTACCATCCGCTCCAGCAATCACTAAATCAGGATTTTGTTTTGCAAAGTTATCATCGTGTAAGGCGTTTAATTGTGATGCTTTGGTTCCTGTTTCATTTGATACACGATATGGATTTAACCATGCATGTACTTCAATGCCACGTTTATGTGCTTCTTCTATAATGAATCCAAATATATCCCAACCTGGATCGCTACCTTCAGCTCCCATGATATATCGACTCCATGGTGCATAATCACTATCATAAAATGCATCATTCATCGGTCTAACTTGGAAAAACATCACATTAAAATTTAAAGCTTCTAATCTATTTAACATTGTAATAATTTCTGTTTTATAAGAAGCTTCTGAAACATGCATACCAATATCAATATTTGCAACAGTTGCTACCCATACTGCTCTTATTTCTTCAGTTTTTTCTGTGTATGTTGTCGGCAACTCAATTGGTGTATCTGTTTGAAAATAATTGACTACTTCTCCTTCTCTAACAACAAATCTATTGTTTTCAGTTGGAGGCAAAGCTAATCTAAGACGTTCGTCTAATACTTCAGAAGTATTTAATGCTTGATCTTGAGCATAATATTCTAATGTAAAATTACCTTCAAATATAAATTCTATACTTTGGTTGTATACTTTCCATGTAGACCAGCTTGTTCCATTATGAAGTCTATAATATATAGTATCTGTATCATCTAATGAAGATAATGTTACTGTTGTTTCTTCGATATAGTATAAACCTTCTTTTTCTCCTGTGATTGTTATCACAGGTTCGTTTGGTATCGTTTGATCTATAATGACTTCTCTTGAAACCACATGTTTCAAGCCATCTTCATTTCTAACTGATATTTGATAACTACCCTCTTGATCTATGGTAAATGGACTTGTATACGCTATCCAATCGCCATCATTTATCTTATAAGACATCGAAGGTGCATCACTTGTAAGTGTAGTTTCTACACTTTGATAATATGGATCAGTTCCTACTCCAGTTAAAGATATGATAGGATCATCAAAAACTTCTTGAGCGACATCTATACTTTGAGTGTACAATGCCGATTCGATTCCAAAATCATTAATTGTTTTAATTTGGAAGAAATATCTTCCTGTTTCATTTAATGTAATTGGTCCATCATATAATTCCCATGCTCCAATAGATCCTTTATTTATAGCGACCCATATTGGATATGTATCAGAACTTAATGTCACAACAGATCCAATAACATAATCATCTCCAAGCATATCGCCTGCAATTGCAAGTGTAGGTACATCTGAGTTAATTTTATTGATCTCAATTGAAATACTGGAAACTAAACTTTCTTGCAAGCTTGCGTTAATTGCTTTTATGTAAATAACATGATTACCTTGCTCACTAAATTCTAATGGTGTTGTGTAAGGTGTCCAATTAAAATCACCTAAATGATAGTAAACATCATCTGCTGCTGATAGACTTACTTCAACATCAGATCTATATGCTCCATCATCAAATGTTCCAGTAATATCATATGTTGGTGAATCTACATCACTTGTAGCCCACATATTTAAAGGTGTTGTTGTCCAAGCGTTATTAACAACATAATCCATATGTGCTGTTTGCAAAAATGCTGCACTATATAGCATTGATCCTTTTATTTCAGGATATTTTTGATTGTACTTCATTTGTTCATAAAATTCAGTTGTAGGATATTCTATTTTATAAATACCATGTCCAATAATTAAATCTACACCTGTTCCTCTTACTGTCTCAACCCACCAATCAACTACATCTGCATAAGGGGCTAGACTATGATTAAAATTCCAGTAGATTTGTGGATTCATATAATGAACCCAACCTTCATCTACCCATTTTTTAGTATCTGCGTATTGTGAATAATAAGTTTGTGATGATCCTGGTGCAACATTTGCTCCATCAGGTTCGCCAACTTTCCAAAGTCCTAAAGGAGAAACGCCAAATCTAACATCTGTGCCTTCAGCTAAATTATGTGCGTCAACTACTTCTTTAACACCACGAATTGCATCATTTACATTTTCTCTTCTAAAATCAGCTAATGTTTCATTAACTTCTTTATACGTATTATAAGTTACGCCATCCGTATCAACACCTGCATATGGATAAAAATAATCATCAAAATGAATACCATCTACATCATATAAATCCATAATTTCAGAAACAACATTTTTTATATATTGTACAACTGCTGGTTCACCAGGATTTAATATAAGTTTTCCCTCTTTATCAGCAATAACCAATTCTGGATTTTGTCTTGCAAAATTATCAATATAAAGTGAGTCTAAGGTTTCATTTGCGTTTGTTGTTACTCTATATGGATTCATCCATGCATGAAATTGGATACCTCTAGCATGTGCTTCACTAACTAGATATTCCATGACATCCCAGCCTGGATCTCCACCTTCAGTTCCAGTTAGATATCTACTAAATGGTGCATATGCACTAGCATAAAACGCATCGTTTCTAGGTCTAACTTGAAATAAGATTGCGTTCATGTGCGAAGCTTCAACTTTATCTAATAAAGCATCATAAGCAGCTTTATATTGAGCCTCGTTTGAATGTTGAGGCATGTTTAAATTATAAACAGTTGCAACCCATACGCCTCTAAATTCACTTGTTTTTTCCACATAAGTTTGTGGAGTCTGCACTCTATCACTAGTTCCATAGTGATAGATAGGTGTTCCATTTACAGTTAAATCCTGTAATGGGCCATCTGCATTTGTTTTAATTCCAATGCCTAGTATAGATAAAGCTATTAAGATAAGTATTGCACTTATAGTTTTTTTCATTTATGCCTTCCTCCTATAAATAAATCTTTTACTCTTTTTACACCTTGTTCTGTTTTTCCAGAATCTGTGAATGTATGGCATGTAAAAAACACATGTCCGCCTACTTCTTTAAATGCTGATACATATTTTAATTGATTGACGATTTCATCAGGATTTTCAAATTCACCTTCATTGCCTAAACGATAAAGTCCATGACCGATATATAAATCTATATGTGTGCCTTTAACTGCATCTACCCAAAAATTGACGATATCTGCAAATGGTGCAATCGGATGTCCAAATTCCCAATAGATTTGTGGGACTATATAATCTATATAACCTTTTTTAACCCATGTATAACTATCTGCATATTCATTACTATAACTTTGACTACATTTTGGATCAGTGTTTGAGCCAAAATGTTCTTCACTTTTGTTTCTCCAAATGCCAAATGGAGAAACTCCAAATCTTAATTTTGGATTCACTTTTTTTAATTCAATATGCATATCTTTAATCACATCGGTAACTTGAGCTCTTCTAAAGTCTCCTAAAGATTGATCAATATCTTTTCTTTGTTCGAATTCTTTGATATCATTATCACTTTCGATTAATCCACCATATGGATAAAAATAATCATCAAAATGAATGCCATCGATATCATAGTTACTAGCAAGTTCAATCATTGATTCCAATATAAATGATTTTACCTCATTTCGTGCAGGATTTAAAATAAGTTGCCCTCTATGATCGGTTACAACCATATCTGGGTGCTGTTTTGCAAAGTTTAAATCATCACATTGCTCTAAATACTCAAATTTTGATAATTTAGATACCATAGACACTCTATATGGATTACACCACGCATGAAACTCTATATGATATAATCTTGCTTGCTCGATAATCCATTTCAAAACATCAAAAGGAGGCTCTTTTCCTTCTTGACCAGTAAAATATCTACTATATGGATTTAATTTAGATTTATAAAATGCATCATTAGTTGTTCTTACTTGAAAAAATATTGCATTTAAATTAAAACTTTTGCAAGTTTCAAATATTTCAATGATTTTTTGTTTGTAAGCTTCTATATCCTCTGTAGTAGGCATATCTATATTTAATACGTTAGATATCCACATCGCTTTAAAAGCTTTATCTTTGTAGCGTTTAGGGATACTTACTTGTTTATTCGTATTATAGTAATTAATTGGAACACTTTTATCTTTAAACTTGTATAGTTTCATTTTATTTCCCCTTTTTATAATAAGTCAAATAACTTTCATTTAGTTCTATAAATTTATCAAAGCTTGTTTTGATATCTTCATTATCATACATTAAAGGATGTACTTTAAGTGCTAGAAGTACTTTATTAAGATCCTTTTCATAAATAGCATCTGCAATCAATTCTTCAAATGATTTAATATGTTGTAATAAGCCCTTTACTTGATTAGATATTCTAAAAATATGTATCGGCATTGGCCCATCTTTTGTAATTCTAGATGTGATTTCAATAGCTGAGCTTTCAGGTAGGTCTGCTATGTGCCCATTATTAATTGTATTTACAATTTGATAATCCCTTTTATCTTGAATCATTGAACTTATTAAAGTTACTGCTTTAATAGATTGTTCAATACCTGTTCTGGTCTTTAATAAAGCCATTGCTGAATCAATATCTAGTTTTTTATAGTGTTCAAACAATTGTGCTTCAATTTTTATATTTAACAAAGTATCAGTTTGATGATTTTCAAAATTAAAAACAAAATCATCTAAAACGTTTTTTTGTTTATAAACATATTTCAAATCAGGACTAGGAAATACTTCTAAATCTCTTAAAAGTTCTTTTGACCAAAAACACATAGCTTCTTGTCTGACTATGGTTTCAATAAGATCTTTATATCTATCTTTTTGATTACAAAATACATTGGTCATAAAAGAAATTGGACTCAATCCAGCAACATAAGTAATAAGTTGATTTGGCTTAGTTTCTAAAATATTAGAAAAACATGTTTGCATATCTAATGGCACGTGAGATATACCAATATATTTATCAAATTCAGCATATCTTATGACCGCTTCGCTAATTAGACCCATAGGTTGAGTTAAATTAATCATCCAAGCGTGTTCACATTCTTCATTCATCTCATCAATGATTTGATACATCAATGGCATAGTTCTTAATGCTTTAAAAACACTACCTACTCCAAAAAATTCATTAGCATACATATGATTTTCATAACAAATCTTTTCGTCCATTAGATTTTGTTCATGCATACCAACATTCATTTGAGTAATAACAAAATCTGCATCTATCAATGCTTCTTTTCTATTGATAGATTTAAATAGTTTTATATTTTCATGGCTTTTTTTAACTAACGCTTGTGAAAAATCAAAAACGATGTTCAAACGATGTTCTTGTTCTTTGATATCTACTAGCCATAACTCGCTAACTGTAAATTCATCTTTTCTTTCTAATAAGTTTTGAACTAAAAATGGTGTGTATGATGATCCTCCACCTATAACAACAATTTTAACTTCCTTACTCATAGTAATATCCAACTTTCATTTAGATTTATTTAATCCAATGTGCGTTAACGATAATAGTTGATTTGTCCTAATATTTTATAATCTTTTGCTCCTGTTGCTGATTTAACATTTGAAGGCAAATGATTAAGTGTTTGATTTCCTAAAATTATAAAAGCTAATGCTTCTTTATATTGACTGCTATATCCATAATCTTCTAATACAGATACTTTTGTTTCTTTCATTTTTTTTGCTATCTCTTCTTTAATAAATAAATTAAGAGCTCCCCCGCCACATAAAATAAGTTCATCTATAGGCTTTTTTATGATTTTTTTATAACTATCAACAATTGAATCTATAACAACCATTGATAAAGTATGCATGATATCTTTTGGTTCATGCATATAAAATTGATTTAATAAATCTAGCGTATATTTATCACCAAAAGCTTCTCTACCAGTTGATTTTGGATAGTTTAACTTATAATATGGATGTTTCATCATGTGATCATACATCTCTTTAATGATCTTTCCTGATCTGGAGATATCACCTTGATCATCATAACGCTTTTGATATAACAATTGACAAGCTTTATCAATCATCATATTTCCAGGCCCACTATCAAAGGCAATCACATCATCTAAAGTTGCCAGTTTTGGTATAAATGTCATATTAGCAATTCCACCAATATTATGAATTGCTCTTGAGATATGCAAATCAGAAAATAATATGTAATCCGCATAAGGGACCAATGGTGCGCCTTGACCACCACTTGCAATATCTGCTAATCTAAAATTAGAGATCACTGTAGTCTTACAGAGTTCACTAATAATTGAACCCTCGCCTAACTGTAATGATGATCTAAATAACTGATCTTCATCATTTGGAATATGATAGATGGTTTGTCCATGAGATGCGATAAAACTAATATCTTTAAAATCAATGTTTTCGTCTTTATAAAAAGTTAAAATAGCTTCGCCAAATACATAACCAAGCTCTACGTTTAAACTACTTATTAACTTTGATGAGGACAACTGATCATCCATTGCATCTTTTATCTTTTGGACAACACTATCTTTAAATGGATATGTTTTCTCTTTGAGGACTTTTACTTTTGTTTCCAAAGAAACACCCGATATTTCAGCTAAGATGATATCTATACCATCTAAAGATGTCCCACTCATTAAACCAATCGCTAATTTTTTCATTTTCACACCTTTTCACCTTCATTATAAAGCAAAAACACAATAAAAAAAGGAAGCGCTTAAGTTTAGGTTGTTTTTTTCAAGATTAAAAAAAACAAGCCTTACTATGAAAAAACATTTTCTATATAAAAAGCGTCCTTTTTTCATAAAAAACACCTTCAAATTGAAGGTGTTTATCGTTTAAATTTCTTAAATGTTTTATATGTCATTTCTAAAGTTCTAACTGAACGATCAATATCTACATAAGCACATCTAGCAAATAATGCATCAATCATACACATTTGTGAAATTCTTGAAGTCATTGCTGCACTTCTGAATTCCCCTTCTAGTGAAGATGTATATAATACAACATCAGATAAATCAGCTAACATAGAACTACCAATCTTTGTAATACTTATAATATTTGCTTTATTTTCTTTTGCAAGTAATGCAGCACTTATAATCTCTTTTGTCTTTCCTGAATTGGAAACAAATATAATCACATCTTTTTGGCTAATAAATGTTGCATCTACAAGTTGATCATGCGACTCACCTTGGGCAATACAAAACTTATTAATTCTTCTTAATTTCATTTCTAAATCTTTACAAACTAGAAATGACGAGCCTTTACCAAAAATCAATATTTTTCTTGCTCCCATGATAAGTTCAGCTGCTTTAGTAACTGTTTCTTCATCATAAAGCTTAAGTGTATCTTCTAATACTTTAATATTGTTTTCAATTGCTGATTGGCCACAATGTGAATCTTTAGTTAAAACAACATCAAAATATTCTTTGTTTTCAGGCACTTCAACTTTAGCATTTGCTAAAATAAAATCAATTTTAAAGTCCTTAAAACCTTTATATCCTAATTTTTTACACATTCTAACGACAGATGCCGGTGAAGTATATGCGGCTTCAGCAATTTTTTCAACACTAAAGTCTTTTAATACTGATTTGTTTTCAATTAAATAATCTAATACTGCTCTTTCAGCCATACTTAAATCTTCTTTATATTTAAGCATATTTAACATGACACTAATATCAATCACCTCAGCTTTTTCTTAAAAATCATTGTAAGTGCTTTCATATTTATTATATCATTTTAACACATTTTTTTAAACTCACAACGCTAATTATAAAAAGAAATGATTGTAACTTAGTTCTTTAAATCACTTTACCTGGATTTAAAATATTTTTAGGATCAAAACTTTGTTTGATACCCCTCATTATTCTTAATTGATTTTCACCTAATAAAGTCTTCATATACTCTCTTTTAGCATATCCTATACCATGTTCTCCAGAAACCAATCCACCAAAACTAAAGGCTTTATCATACATAAGTTTAAATCCTTTTGATATTTTGTCTTCCCAAAGGTCTTTAGGCATTGAGTCTTTGCAAAAATAAATATGAAGATTTCCATCACCAACATGTCCAAAATAAGGAATTCTAATATCTAGTTCATCACTAAGTTGTCTAACATATTTCAAAAATTCACTAATTTTTGATCTAGGCAAAACAACATCACATTCATCAATTTCATCTGATGATGATTTGATAGCTTCTAAAAATCCACCTCTAACATTCCAAACACTACTGCGTCTTTCTTCTGTATCTACCAAAAAGACATCAATCGCATTATATTTTTCAATACAAAGTTTGCTAGCAATATCAATATCTTGATCAATGGCAGCTTCATTATTTCCATCATAACTTAATAATAAATATGCTTCAAAGTTATTATGTGGTATTTTTTTACCTAAAAATTCTTCACTATATTGTAGAGATTGCTTTTCTAAAAACTCTACTGCGACAGGTAACACATGATCCATAATTAATCTTGGTGCAGCAGCAATCGCATCTTCTCTATTTTCAAATGGCACTAATAAACTTACAGTCTTTAACGGTTTTGGAATAAGTTTTAAAGTTGCTTCAACGATAATGGCTAAAGTTCCTTCACTACCAATGACTAAATCTTTTAAGCCATATCCAGTTGAATTTTTAACAACCTTACCACCAAATTTTTCAATAGATCCATCTGGAAGAACTACTTCTAATCCTCTAATCCAATCTCTAGTTACACCGTATTTGATTGCACGCATACCTCCAGCATTTGTGGAGATATTTCCGCCTATCGTTGCTGTTTTTTCACCTGGATCAGGAGCATAAAACAATCCTTCTTTTTCAACGTTTTCATAGATATCAAGTAGCAATACGCCTGGTTCAACTCTTAGCGTAAGATTTGTTTGATCAAGTTCTATAATCTTATTCATTTTTGAAGTATCTAATAGTATGCCACCATAGATAGGTACACAAGCTCCAACTAGTCCAGTACCTGCACCTCTAACTGTTACAGCAATACATTCTTTATAGGCATAAGCCATGATTTTAGAAACTTCTTCTTTATTTATAACCATGATATGAACATCTGGAAAAGCACTGACTGTTCCTAATTCATCATGAGAAAAATCCTTTTCAATTTCATCACCTGCATAAAATCTATCTTGGTCAACAAATGAAGATAATGTTTTTAAATCTTTACTATCAATTTGTTTATATTCCATTTTTAGCCTCCAATATTTCATCCACTAATTTATTGAGTTCTGGTAATACTTCATATATATCACCAACAATTGCATAATGGCTTATATTAAATAGTTTATTATGTTTATCCTTATTAACGGTAATGATAAGCTCACTATCTTTCATACCTTCTATATATTGAACTGCTCCACTTATACCTAAATTGATAATTAATTTAGGTTTAACTGTACGTCCTGATAATCCGATTTGTTTTTTAGCATCAAACCAACCATTCTCTATCATAGGTCTGGTACAAGCAATTTCAGCATTTAATTTTTTTCTAAGTGGTTCAATTAACTCTAAGTCTTTTTGTTTCTTAAATGCACGCCCTACAGCAATGATTACTTCAGCATCGCTTATATCATTAACTCTAGGTTTAGCATAATGATCTAAGATTGAGATACTAGTGTCTTTTAAAATAGATATTGTATCTTCATAAATAGCCTTACCATGGGGTTTCACAACATCTGCTTGATCAAACATTTTATATCTTATAGTTGCCATTTGAGGTCTATCATTAGGCGTGTGTATCTTAGCCATAATATTCCCACCAAATGCAGGTCTAATTTGAAGCAAATCTTTGGTTTCAGTCATATCAAGCATTGTACAATCTGCAGTTAATCCTGTTTTAAGTCTTGCTGCTACTTTTGGTGCAAAACTTCTTCCCAGTGGTGTCCCACCAAATAGAATAACGTTATTTTGATATTTATTAAAAAACGCTTCTGCAACATTGGTATATAATTCAACATTAAAATCTTTAAATGCTTCATCTTGATAAACATAAACTTTATCAACACCATAACTTAAAGCTTGATCAACGATATTTGAAACGTCATTGCCACAAACTACCGCAAATACTTCTTCTTTGCTTTTCTTAGATAGTTCTTTGGCTTTTCCAATAAGTTCCCAACTTACAGGATGTGCTATATTTTGATGTTGTTCAATAAATACTGCTATACCATTATATTTAGATTTATCAATCTTAGGCTTTGGATTATCTATTAATTCACATACTCCTAAAGGTCCTTTTTTGACACACATCTTGCATATTTTACAAGATGCATTTATAGACAAATAAGCATCTTGATAATCAAATGCGTTAAATGGACACATATCTATTAATTGTTTTGCAACATCTTTAGTTACTTTCTCTTGATTTACTTTAATATACGCCATAGTATCACCTAAACATATCTACTTTCTTTTAAAATCTCAAATATTTTTTTAGATAATGTCTTTGCATTGCCTTCAAAAATTTCTGATTTCATTGATTTATTCGGAGGAAATATTTCTTCCACCTGTGTAGGAGACCCACTTAATCCATAATGCTCTGGATCCTTATCTTCTAAATCTTTTAATGCCATCATTGGTATTTTGTATGATAACAATTTTTCTTTTCTTTTAAATGAAGGTAGTCTTGGAACGTAACTGTCTTTTTCTACAGTAATTAAACATGGATAGTCAATCTCTACCTTTTCATCATATAAATCATATCCACTTACTACAATAATTGATTTTTCTTTTACTTCAACAATTTTTTTAACATAAGGTACATGAGGTATATGCAAAAATTCTGCGATTTCAGGTCCGACTTGCGCAGTATCACCATCTGTCGTTTGTTTTCCACATATAATTAAATCATAATCTTTAATATGTTTAACTAACTGGCTTAGTGTATATGATGTCGCTAGAACATCAGCACCAGCAAATCTTCTATCTGTAATTAAAGTCGCATCGTCTGCGCCCATATATAAAGCTTCACTTAACACAGTAGTCGCGCTAGGCGGCCCCATGGTTATCGCATGTATATTGACATCTTGATTGTTTTCTTTAATATGAAAAGCAGCTTCAAGAGCATACAAATCATATGGATTCATTTTTACATTATTCCCGTCTCTAATTAAAACTCCCGTTTTTGGATCAACTTCAACATTAGATGAAGCAGGAACTTGCTTGATGCATGTTATTATTCTCATGATTACACCTCAAAAATATTTTTATACATAAATAACATATCATAGATATGTAAAACTAAAAAGAACATATACAAGAATGTATATGTTTTTTCAGGATTAGGAAAATATATTCATTTGTTTAGTCATTTAATTCAGATTTTGTAAAATCTTTAATCATATCTATTAATAAATTAATATCATGTGGATAAACTTGATATAAAATTGATTGACTATAGGTTGATGATATAAAATCAGCTCCACCTTTTGCTCTAACAGAGATTTCATGCATACCAACTGCTAAATCAAGTTCTAATTGATTACTTTCAACTATTGTTTCTCTTCCATCAATAACAACACTATAAGAAATACTACCTGGTATGGCATTAAATCTTAAGATGCCATCTTGATCAACAAATATGTTTGTAGGCATGTTTAATTGATCTCTAGTATCTGGCCATTCAGGAATTGGAACTGGAATCGGATCAAATTCACCTTTCACAAAGAATACTCCATTACTAATTGATCTTAATCTTCCATCAGATGGTGTGTTTAGAATAACATATCCTTCATCTGCTTCGTCATCAATAAGTGCCAATGTAGATGATCCACCACCATCTAAATTAAATGCATCTTCAGCTCCATAATATGCCATGATTTCTCCAAGTGCAGGAAGTGTAACACCTTCCATTCCCATCGGTTTATTTCTACCATCAACAACCATAAAAAATACTGTTCCATCTGCTTTTATACCAACAGCTGTTCTAGGTGCTACATAATTCCAAGCAGCTCCACCATTTAAACCTGTATTAGCTTGTCCATCAATCACAAGTGGCTGACTATCGGTTCCTAATGCGAATCTCACGTCTTCGAATGTGTTGATAACATTTGCTTGAACAACTACATAATCTGATTCAGTAATCAATTGATCACTGTTGAATTCATATCCAACTATGACAAATTGGTTTTCTTCAATATCCTCACTAGTTGGTAATTGACTTATAGATCCTTTACCAAAATAATTACCATATGATTCAGTAATTTTAGTTTCTATAGAATCAATGTGAACTTTATTATACTCATCAGGAAGAGCACTTAAATAATTATCAAAATAAACACTAATTTCATCATTGTTTTGAGGATCTGAATTGATATGATCAACATCAAGTTTATTTTTTAATTGACCTTCATCATTAAAAACTAATAACTCGTATCCATCAAAATCAGGTTTCCCAAACACGACTTCACCATTATCTTTAAATCCTACTAGAGGTCTATTCGCATCTCCTCTAGATACAACTTCAAAGTTTCTTATATGTGCAGCTATAGGTCTACCTGTATCATTGATATCATAAAAATCTCCATTAACTCCAGCAAGTACTTCAAAATTATCATATCTAGAATGAACATTTTCAATAAGTCCTAAAATATTAGACATATTCCATTTATCGTTTTCGTCTTGATGTAAGCTATAGTTATCACCAACGACGATATTGATATCAGAATTCTGCATAACATTTGCACTTACATAATTCATAACTTGATTGGTTTCTACTCCATCATCATTAATAGAACCAATAATTTTAGTATGTCTTATACCTTCTTTATATTCTGTTATTTTAGTATCTTCATTAATTCTAAAATATGCATGTGCACTAGGTGCATCAAATATGCCAAGAGATATAACCATTAGTAAGATAAATATAAATATTTTTTTCATTTCATCTTCCTCCTTAAACCGTTGGTAATTCAATTGATACTAAATCAATTGATGAAAATGAAAATAAGATATTATATGTTTGTTCTTCTAGAATCATATCAAACATAAAATAATCAAGTCTTCCCAAAATAAGCCCAACTTTAAAATTATTTACCTCACCATCAGGAAAATCCGATTGGATCAGTTCAGTAACTTCACTTAGGTATTGATTGCCTAAAAGATAGTAATCATCAATTTTAGAAAACCAACTAGGTTCTAATGATTGATAAAATCCATATCCAGATGCTTTATCAATTGTTTCTAAAAGGTAACTATCTCCTTGTTTCATATACTGATTCATTGAGTTATCTAAATATTCATAATAAATCATTTCATCTTCCATTTCGAATAACGCAAGATTATCATCAAAACTTAATGTCATTTCATAATTATGTTCGATCGTATTTTCTGAATAATAAACTTCGACATCAATTTGGTAATTTGATAATTCTCTTGTTGCAATAAGCGCTAATTTGATATCTTCTAAATCTTGGTCAACAATGACACAAACTCCGTTTTCTTCTACTTGGTTGTCACCACAAATTAATGGATCGATTGGATCTATTACTTCTTCAGGTGTACATCCAGCAAAAGAAAATAGCATTGAAAAAATCAGTAGTACCTTTAATATTTTCATTTTTTTCCTTCTCTCTATGATTCTTAGCTATTTTCATTTTATACTTAATTGACTGAAAAAAACTTTTAATACTTAAAAAAATAGCTACTTAAATAATTAAGTAACTATCGTTTCTATAACATTTTAGCAATTCTATCAGAAACATCTTTTTTAAATCTATCAATATAATCTAGAACATATTGAGAGATGTCTAAATTTTCATTTTCTATTAATGGTGTTAAGTCCATAGCTAAGCTCACTTGGTTTGCTTTATCAATAAAATGAGACTCACTATATGTAGCATTAGCTAATCTTCTACCGATTGTCGCAAGATCATATCTTTTCCCACCAACAATTTGTGAATCAAACACTTCAACTAAGCTAGAAGCTAGGTTTGGATGATCACTTACATCAAAACTCACTTTTTCATGATCAACAACCCAATCTAAATTTCTCCATACTTCACATCCATAAACATGCTTAGGTCTATCTTTTTTATCCATTTTTCTAACTGCTTTTATAACTTTAGTAGTAACACCAATATGAGTATCATGTTTATCAGCTAAATTATGGGTATATAAAACCTCTGGTTTTGCTTCATTTAATAAACTTAATAATTCATCAATGATTTCAGTATTTTTAGGATCTTTAACTTCTTTACTAGGATGATCTAGTAAAGCTAGCGCTCCAAATTCACCAATAAATGCAGCCTTTTTTTGTTCTAGTTTTCTAACCTCTATCATTTCTTGATCTGTATAGTCTTTATATTCTTTATCTCTTGCGGATCCTGAACCATTAGTAACCACAACGCCAAAGAACCAATTGTTTGGTTTATTAAAACATTTCAATATGCCATCATAAGCCATAATTTCAATATCATCTTGATGTGCAGCTATACTCATATGTGTTGTTCTTCTCACTGCCTCTTGGACTGGTTTTTGGTCAAAGACAAAAAATTCAGCTGTTTCTTTTAATAATTTCATATATATCCTTCTCTCACTTTATTTTTGGAAGACTAGCCGCCGCAATCGATTGGCCAACTCTTCTTGATTTCTCATCGGGTAATTGTATATTAATTTGATGATATAAAGATTCAAATTCTTGTTTTAAGACCTCTTTAGTCATCTTAATGATTAGTTCCCCACCTAATGACGATGTCACTCTACCAAGCACTAAAACATGCTTTATATCATAGAACTTAGCATAATATGCAATTGCATATCCTAGGTATATACCAATAGTGTTGAAAATGTCAATTGCACCTTGATGGTTTTCTTGAAGTAGGTCTTGAACTTTTTTAAGTTTTTCTGCTGGAGAAAGAGATTCATCCAGTTCTATGCCAGCAGCAGGTGCTAATTTAATAACCGCATCTTGTGAAAAATATTTTACTCCACATCCAAAATCGTTACTCCACTCATCTATAGATGCATCTAAATTATAATCTACAGGAACAAATGCCGGTTCGTTTAACCATCCTGTAATATGCCCATTTTTATCTATATAACCCAGGGCTTGTGATGTACCCATCGCTAAACCTAACACTTGATGATCATTTAAACTCATTGCACCTGCAAGTGCTGTTACATCACCATCATTAGCAACCTCAACAGGAATATCTCCCATATCTTTAGCAATATCTATATAAATATTTTTAATATATTTTTGGTAATCTTCGTCATTGACTTGTCTAAAGAGTGATGCGACCATTGCTTGATTATCAATGTAAACACCAGCACTTGAAACGCCAATGCCATCAACTTGAGGCATCTTTGATGCCGCTCTTAAGATTGAATCTTTAATACCGTTGATATGATACATTGGATCACTATTAGTTTTAGGATGCCAAATAATTTCTTCACTAAAAATTGTTTTTCCGTTTACAACAGCTGAAACTTTTCTGTCAGATCCACCTGCATCAAATCCTATACGATATCCATCAAGATGTCTACCCACAGGTTTTGCTGATTCATTTTCAACAAGTTCTTGATTTTCATCTAATATAATAACTTCAAAATCATGTTCATAAATACGTTCCATGAATAATACATCAAATGATCTTTTCCCTTTTCTGGAAAAAGCATCTTGTAAATACTCACCTAATTTATAAGGTCCTTTAAAGAAAATGATATATCCACCTTTTATCCATAACAAACTTTTTACAAGTCTTTCGAGATAAAACATATTTTCGAGATAATCTTCATGTTCTTCATTAAACACTACTGTTTTGTAAACAGATAAACTCTTTTGTTGTCTTTGGATGCCTATTTCTACTTCCTCATAATTCTTGCTTTGTTTAACATGTTTTTCAAAATTGATATTCGCAAGAATCGCTGGAACAAAATCCACATCTAGTTTTGATTTTATATTTGGTTTTACATTAAATTTAAATGCATGCATTTCTTCACCTTACTTCCAACATTATCTTACATAAAAAATTGTTAAATATCAATTGTTAATCTTCTTATTTGCCTGTTTTATCACAATTAAAAAAAATTTTTCATCTATTATGAATAATATGTTGAGCGGAAAGGTATCCAGTCGATAAAGCGATGGTGATATTATATCCTCCAATAGGTCCATGTAAGTCAGTAACTTCACCTATGAAATATAATCCTTTACTTGCTTTGACTTGCATTGACTTAGGATCTAATGCTTTCGTATCAATGCCGCCTTTATTAACGTATGCTTTCTCTTTATCTTCAACTTTGTCAATCACAACTTCAAATGCTGTAAACAATTGACAAACTTTATTTAAATCTTTCTTTTTAATCTCTATAATCTTTTTGGATTCTATATTTAAATACTTTAATAGAACTTCTACAATTCTTTTTGTTGCATACATCTCTAATACTTTATGAAGTTGTTTATCGTTATGAGATGAAATTTTCTCCATAAGTTGTTCAAAATTCATATCAACAAAAGAGAATTCTATAATAGATTGATGGTTTAGTTTAATATCTTGATCAATGAATTCAGCAAGATGCATGATCACTGGTCCACTTAATCCAAAATGAGTGAAAAGCAAATCACCTTTATACGATTTTTTCAATTGTTTGATTTTTACTGTTTTTTGAACTAATGATACGCCTTGAAGTTCAATAAACTCATCTTTAATTTGATTTGAATAAACATGCGTTTCAGCTGGAGAAAACTCAAAATAATTTATACCTAAATATTTTGCAAAAACTAATCCATCTCCACTACTTCCAGTAGAAGGAAAACTATTAGAACCAGTCGCAACAATTACATTTTTTGCAAAATATTCATCTTCCTTAGCTATTACTCTATAGAGCATACCTTTCTTATGAATTTCCTTAACACTTTGATTATATTTGATATGATGATCTTTAATATCTTTAGTTAAGGCTTCTAAGACACTTAAACTCTTTTCTGTTTTAGGGAAATATTTGAAGTCGTTTTCTAAAACTAATTCAAGCCCTTGTGCATCAAAAAATGATATCACTTGTTGTGATCCAAAAGTTTCTAATGCTGGATATAAAAATCTCTTATGTTTAAATGTAAGTGTATCAATAAAATCTCTAACTGATAAATGGTTAGTTACATTACATCTTCTTCCACCAGTCAGTAGTAATTTTTTCCCACACTTTTCATTTTTTTCTAAAAGCAAAAAATTTATTTTTTCTTTTTCAAATTGGTTTGCTGCCATTAATCCAGCAGGACCTCCACCAATTATAATTGCATCATAGATCATGTAAGTTACCTCTTATATAGTCTTCAATTATTTTTCCAATTATTTGGTGTCCTAGTTTTGTAGGATGAATTCCATCATAAAAAAGTGTATCAGCTGGAACAACTTTTAACTGTTTTTCTATAGTTTCTTTTATATCTATTACAGGCAGATTATATTTTTTACCTATAAGATCATAATCATTTCTAAATGCTGCTAAATCTATAATCATGTTCTCATTACTCTTTTGGATAGCTATTGCATATGGCTTTATTAAAACAATTTCCGTATGATCTGATTTTTCTATAATCGTTTTAATAAGCACATCTAAACTATTTCTAAATGTATGTATAGAAGATCCTTGATTCAAACGATAAGGCAACCATGCATCGTTAACTCCAATTAAGATAAAACAAACATTTGGATTTAAGTTAATGACGTCAATATCTAGACGATTAATCAAATCTTTAACTCTTTGTCCACCAATTCCTTTATTAATAAATTTGATTTCTCTAAACTCTTGACTAAGAAAATAGACAAACCCATGTCCTAAATCACTAGGATTTGATTTATCTCTACCTGCTTCAGTTACACTATCTCCAAAAAATAAATAATTTTTCAT
The DNA here is from genome assembly GCF_016865445.1 of Mariniplasma anaerobium. Lineage (GTDB taxonomy): Bacteria > Bacillota_I > Bacilli_A > Acholeplasmatales > Acholeplasmataceae > Mariniplasma > Mariniplasma anaerobium. The sequence goes on from NZ_AP024412.1 coordinate 1,850,724, forward strand.
ATGCTTATATCTCCTACTTATATCATAACAAAATTTTCATTTAAAACCTATTATATAAATAAAGAAAAAGGACTAAAACTTAATGCCTTAGTCCTTAAGTTATGGGTTATATATTAAAATCCAAGAGCACCCAGAGGTGAATCTGTCAAATCATATTCATCTAAATCTTTTGGTAAATCAGGCAATTCAACATTCATGTCTACAACTATTTGTCCAGATATATTAATCATCATACCGCCTTGATTTAATTCAACATCCATATCAATACCAAATTTTTGTAACTTATCGTCTTCAATTACATAAATTACTGATAATTCTAATTTGTCAAATTCATTAATACTTCTTTGTAGATCAAAACTATATTCAAAATAATCTGCTTCAGTCCATCCTGTTGTGTCCGTTGTAGCATCTAGGAGACTGTTAAGATTGCTTAAAAGTTTTTCTTTTGTAATGTTAATCATAAATGTATATGTTGATCCATCTTTATAAGAAGAAATCATACCAGCTTCTATTAAATAATCCATCATTTCAATGGTATCAAGAAGTTCATCAGGATTAACACCTATATCTAGATAGTCACCAGCAAGATCTTCAGGAGACACAAATAATTCATCCCATATACTTTGAGTAATGCCTAAATTCATTTTGTATTTGCCATTTTCAATTAACTCTGTATCTCCAGATGTTGTCATATCTGCATTATAGTATAAAAATTGATTTGCAAAATATACATCTAAATCGCCTTCTACTGTTTCTTCTTCATCTGTCATTGCAGTTGAAACATAATCAACTGTATTACTTAATTCAATTGTATTATTAGAGATTACTGCGACTTCGTCAATTTGGTCACTTAATGAAATATAAGTTTTTGATGATAATACTAAATCAACAGACATGTCATATTCTTTTATCCTTGTAAATGGATTAATATATTCTTGATCTAAACTCATATCTAAATCAATTGAAAGCAACATTGCTTCTTCCATCTGAACTTCCATATCAACAGTTGAAAGCAATGTATTCATCTCTTCTGCTGTCATATCCACTTTTTTACTCTCATTAACTTCAGGAAATTCTCCTAAAGTATCCCCACCACATGCACTTAAAACAAAAAGTGCAATAAAAAATAAACCTAAACTTATTAATTTTTTCATGTTTGATCCCTCCATTTATTTATATTATAACTAATTTAGACAAAATTGTATATAAAAAAAGAGACAAAATTGTCTCTTAATTTTTATAAAATACCTAACTCATCGGCGATTTGCAAAAATATGTCATTAATTGGAAAATATTCAACATTTAATTTTTGGAATATCTTAAAAGTCATACGATCTAATCTTTTAAACATGTCTTCCGAAATATCTTCTTTTTTCTCCAATTTTTTTGTAATATCTTGTTCAAAATCAATCAAATCAGCCATATCAGATTCATCGTAATCTTCAATGCTAGCCAATTCATTTTGAAAGTCAATCGCACTTAATAATAAGTTAATCTCTTTTGCTTTCTTCTCTAAAGCTGAAAATTCATTTTGATATGGTTTTAATAATTGAGTAATCTTATCAATTTGATCAAATAAATAATAAAATCCTGTTTCAAATATTTGATCTTCATCTTCAGAATAGTCTGTAGAATCAATTAGCTTATTATATAAATAATCAGTTACATCCAAGACGTGCTTAAAACGTATCATTAAATCTGAATTATTTTCAGTTAAATATGTCAATAAGTCATAATATTCCATTTTCCAATTTGCATACTCATGATACTTTAATTCATCACGCATGATTTCACCTCAACAATAATTATGCTTTGTTTTTTGATCCAAACATTTCAACTTTATCAGTAACTACTTTTTTAATTGCATCACAACCAGGAGCTAATAATTTTCTAGGATCAAAACCTTTTCCTACTAAATCTTTTCCTTCTTCAATATATTTACGAGTTGCTGCTGCAAATACTAATTGAAGATCTGTGTTTACATTAATTTTTGATACACCTAATGAAATAGCTTTTTTAACTTGTTCAGCTGGAATACCAGTTCCACCATGTAAAACTAAAGGTTTTCCATCAGTTACATCTTGAACATTTTTTAATACTTCAAAGTTTAATCCTGGCCATTTTGCTGGATAAGAACCATGAATATTACCAATTCCTGCTGCTAAAAAATCTATGCCTGTTTCAGAAATAATACGACATTCTTCAGGATCAGCGAATTCGCCCATTCCTATAACGCCATCTTCTTCTCCACCAATTGAACCAACTTCAGCTTCAACTGAAACGCCCTTTAAATGACATGCTGCAACTACTTCTTTTGTTTTAGCTAAATTTTCTTCAAAATCATAATGAGAACCATCAAACATAATTGATGTAAACCCTGCTTCTAAAGCTTCAAAAGAACCTTTATAAGTTCCATGATCTAAGTGAATTGCTACTGGAACAGTTACATTATAAAATTCATCTAATGCTTTAACTAATGCCACAACTGTTTTGTAACCACCCATATATTTAGCTGCACCTTCTGATACACCTAAAATAACTGGTGATTTTAAATCATTTACTGTTTGTAAAACAGTTTTTGTCCATTCTAAATTATTTATATTAATTTGAGCAACACCATAACCACCCTTGTGCGCTTTAATTAACATTTCTTTTGCTGATACTAACATATTTAATTCCTCCTTGTTTTTTATCACCTATATTATATTACAAATACATACCTTTTACAATGAATAACTATTGTGTAAACGTTGTTATTGCCTTATTTTATCAATTATGGTTAATTGTCGCTTCAATGAAATCTCTAAATAACGGATGTGGTCTAAGTGGTCTTGATAAAAATTCAGGATGGAATTGAACAGCAATAAACCATGGATGATCTTTAAGTTCTATCATTTCAACTAAATGATGTTTCCCATTAAACCCTGATATTATCATATCACTTTGCTCAAAGACATCTAAATAAGCATTGTTAAATTCATATCTATGTCTATGTCTTTCTTTGATGATATTTTTATCATAAGCTTTAAATGCTTTTGAACCTTGTTTCAATTCACATTCATACAATCCTAATCTTAAAGTCCCACCCAAATCTTCATCAGATAATCTACCTCGCTGTAAAGAGATGACAGGATCTTTTGTGTCAGGATCAATTTCAGTAGAATTAGCATCAAGAATATTTAATACATTTTTTGCATACTCTACAACCGCAAGTTGCATCCCATAACAAATACCAAAAAATGGAATGTTATGTTCTCTTGCATAAGTTATTGCTGCAAGTTTACCTTCAGTTGCACGCGCTCCAAAACCACCAGGAACTAATATGCCTTGACAGTCTTTTACTGCTGATTCAATATTTAATTTATTCACTTTTTCTGCATCTACCCATTTAATATTCACTTTTATTTTATGAAAATATCCAGCATGTTTTAAACTTTCAGATACCGATAGATATGCATCATGAAGTTTTACATATTTGCCTACTAATGCGATATTAACCGACCCTTCCAAATGTTTAATACGATCTATTAATTCATACCATGCACTGACATCTGCTTGTTTTTTATTATTTATTTGGAAGTGTTCTAGTATCTGTGAATCTATTTTTTGTTCATACATTTCTGTAATAACTTCATATAATACATCTACATCTCTTGATTCAAAAACAGAGGCTTCATCTACATCACAAAACATTGCGATCTTATTTTTTACAGCTTGATCAATCTTTTTTTCACTTCTCAAAACAATCATATCCGGATGGATACCTAAGCTCATTAATTCTTTCACACTGTGTTGTGTAGGTTTTGTTTTTATTTCATTAGCTGCTTTTAAATAAGGGACTAAAGTATTATGTATATATAACGTATTGTTATATCCAAAATCACGTCTAGCTTGTCTAATAGCCTCTAAGAACGGAAGGGATTCGATATCTCCTACTGTTCCACCAATCTCAGTTATAACAATATCTGGTTTAGTATGTTTAGCAACATCTTTTAGTTTTTTCTTGATCTGGTCTGTAATATGAGGAATAACTTGTACTGTAGCGCCTAGATAATCGCCTCTTCTTTCTCTCTTTAAAACAGATTGATAAATCTTTCCTGTTGTAATGCTAGAATGTCTATTTAGATTCTCATCAATGAAACGCTCATAATGACCTAAATCTAAATCTGTTTCAGCACCATCATCGGTCACAAAAACTTCACCGTGTTGTAAAGGGCTCATGGTTCCAGGATCTACGTTTATATAAGGATCAAACTTTTGCATAAAGACTTTTAATCCTCTACTTTTGAGTAATTGCCCAATCGCTGATGCTGTTATGCCTTTACCTAAACTTGATACAACACCACCTGTGACAAATATATATTTAGTCATATTTTTCCTCCTATAAAAAAATAAAAAAGAGACTCCTAATTTAGGAGGCTCTTATATGTGCCCTTGTTTATTATATCAAAAATAAAAATAAGTAACAATCTAAAAATTATATTTCTTTCTTATAATAAGCTTCATTGAGATATGTTGCTGGTTTAAATCCAATTTTTTCTAAATATGCTTGATGTTTTTCATGACCTGGTTTACTTAAAAAGACTTTGTATCCTTTTTTAAGAAACACTTCTCTTTGATCTTCAAAAAGAAAATCTGCAGTTTTAAAATCTCTATATGCAGGAGTTGTATAATCAACTAATATTTCTATCATGTTATCTTCTACTGGTTTCCCTATAAATAATCCTGCGGGTACTGTATTTCTAATGACATAATACTTAATCAATCCAGTTTTTGTAATATCATATCCTAAATCAATAAAATGACTCATATCTTTTTTGTATACTTCCATAAAATGTGTTAAATACGTATTATCCAATATTGGAATAAGTTTAAATAAATCTTTTTGTCCATACATTTGTATCAAATAGTAAATGTTAACTATAACAATACCTAAATTCATAATTGCAACCGGATATGATCCAATTAATAGTCCATATATTGCAAATATTATAGATCCTACCATATTTATCCATCTTAATTTTTTAAGACTGCTCATCACTAGAGATATTAAAACAATTAGTGATGCTATATATCCAATCCATTCATACCATGCTGGCATAGCGTTCATTCCCTTCTATAAATAGGTTAAAAAGAGTGTGTTTTCACACACTCTTTGTTTTTTATTCTTCGTCGTACATATCTTCATAGTCGTCCATAATTTCATTATAATCATCTTCATCATAATCAAATTCAACTTCATCATCCCCATTATCATCATCAGTAGATTTAATAGGTAGTGGTGCTTCGATATATTTTTTCTCTTCTTTTAATTCTTCAACTTCTTCTTTATCTTTTACTTCTTCTTCATCTTCTTCTTCATCATCAGCTGTTTTTGCTTTTTCTTCTTCAACTTCTTCTAAAGTGAATTCTGTAAAGTCAAGATCTTCTTCTTCGTCTTCTTCAACTTCATCCATGGTAACAAATGCATAACCATCTTTATCCCAAAGTTCTAAGTTTCGCTCTTTTAAATCCCATTTGTCTTCACCACAATATACGAATTTAGCACTTGTTGTGATATCCATATATAGTTGAGTCAAGCGGTCAATATCATCAGCAGACATTTCTTTGATTTCTCTGATTTGTTTTACCAACTCTTGAATTGCCATTGGCCCTTTATGATCTCTTATTAATTGCTCTGCAACATCAATCATAGCCATTGTTTTATAATTATCGTTCATTTCTTCCTCCTAAAACCGTATATATTGTAAACGATTCACCCTTATTTTGCAAGTTATTTCTATTATAATCTTGTAAGAATGAGTACAATTGCTAAAATAACAGCTAAAACTACAAAAAGTTTTAACATTTTTTTAACAAAAGATAATACACCTAAGACAATGATAATAGCAGTAAATACAATACCTACTATTTTTATAACCTCAGGAAGCGGTACAATAAACTCTTGATACAAATCAATTAACCTACCATCTATATCTAAAGTGTTTGCTAAAAAATCATTGAACTTATCGTATAGACCTAGAAAAAAACCTTTCAATGTATCCCATATAGCTAAATTTGTCATGACATACCTCCTAGTATTTCAATCTATTTTCTACTGCTTTGCTTAGTGTTAATTCATCTGCATATTTTAAGTCAGCACCTACAGGTAGGCCAGATGCTAATCTTGTGATCTTTAAATCTTGATCCTCAAATAAAGATTTTAAAAATTTTGCGGTCATTTCACCTTCAACTGTACCATTAGTTGCAATAATCAACTCTTTAGTGTGTTTAATGCGTTCTGATAATGTATCAATATTCAAATCTTTATCCGTAATGCCTCTAGAAAAATCAATGAGTCCGCCTAATACATGATATGTACCTTGATAAGATTGCATTTTTTCTAAAATAAATACATCTTTAGCGTCTGCGACTACCATAATAGTTTCTTGATCTCTATCGTGATCTGAACATACATCACATATATCTTTATCAGTTAACATATGACAAACTGGACATGTTTTTATTTCATATTTTAATCTCTTCAAATGATCACTAAATGCTTCAATTTGATCGTTGTCCATATCTGATATCAAAAACAAAGCTAAACGTTCAGCTGTTTTCTCACCAATTCCAGGTAGGTTTTGAAAATCTTCCATGATTTTCTTTAAGATGTTTGGAATCATTAGAAACCAAATCCACCCATACCACCAGAGAATTGTCCCATAGTTTCTTCTTGTTCTTTATCAATTTGTTTTAAAGCATCATTGACAGCCAATAAGATTGCATCTTGAAGTAGTTCTACTTCTTCTAAAATCTCAGGATTTATTTGTACATCAATAACTTGTCTTGTTCCTTGCATAATAACAGTAACACCACTTGCTTTACCAAAGAATTCTTTTCTTTCTAGAGCTTCTTGTGCTTCCATCATTTGTTTTTGAATTTTCTTTAATTTGTTTAACATGTTTGGATTCATTATTTTACTCCTTTATTTTTACTTTGTCACCAAAATAATCTTTTGCTAGACTAATTGTTTCTGACTCTTTTTCTTCTTTAATAAGATCTTTATATAATTTAAAATCATGTGGTGGTAATTTAGGCTTTTTTTGACCTTTTTTTATATATAGATCACTATATATTTCTTTAATTACTAACCAATCAGATTTTAAAATAGCATAATATCCTTTAATTAATTTATTCTTATTATTAATAATTTCTAAAACTTGCTCTACAACTTCTGGATCATACATTTGTTTACAAATATTAATATCATCATAAACGACTAACATATAATCAGAGACAGCTTCTAATTCACCTTGATATAAAAGATATGCAGCCATTTTTAAATGATCTTTTGGATAATTTTTTAAATATGACCATCCAGAAATTAGTGTTTGTTTTTTGTCTTTATCCCCATTGTTTAATATCTTTTGTACGTCTTTAACTGTAACAAGAGGTTCTAATGTAGTTTGTTGTGCTACAACAGGTTGATTTTTATTGACTTCTTTTAACTCTTGAATAGATTGTTTTAAATCAAGAATGGTTGCTTCAAAATCTATTTGTTTAAGATTTTGATGTTCCATCATTTTGATTAAAGCCAATTCTACATAAGCTCTCTTTTGATGTGTCCATTTCATGTCTTGTTGGCACTTATTTAAAACATCAAGATAAAAATAAACTTTTTCAATTGGAAAAATATTAACTATATCTTTATATTTTGGAATATCAACTTCAATTGTTTTTTCTAGTAGTATATCTCTTAAAGCTAAGATTAAATCAGTAACAATACGACTGATTTCTTTACCGTCTGCAAGTAGATCTTTTAAAATGACTATTGCTTTTGATATTTCTTTATGAATGATCGCAAGTAATATATCAGTTAGTGCTTTTTTAGAAACACTACCTGAGACTTGATGAACATCTTCTTCAGTAATTTCTTCTTCTGCATAAGATATTGCTTGATCTAATAAACTAATCGCATCTCTCAAACCACCTTCAGCGTTTTCAGCTATTGCAATGATCGCATCTTTAGTAATTGAGATTTGTTCTTTTTTAACAATTTCATCTAATTTTTCAACCATATCTCTGATTTCAATATTTTTGAAATCAAATCGTTGACATCTAGATAATATCGTAGGTGGTATTTTATGAACTTCTGTTGTTGCTAGAATAAAGATAACATGTTTTGGTGGTTCTTCTAGAGTTTTAAGAAGTGCGTTGAATGCGCCCGGCGTAAGCATGTGGACTTCATCAATGATGTAAACTTTAAACTTACCAACAGAAGGCATGTATTTAACTTTATCTCTTAATTCTCTTATTTCATCAACACCATTATTTGATGCTGCATCGATTTCTATAACATCGGGAATATCTCCGCGATCTATGCCTTTGCATACATCACATGAGTTACATGGACTTCCATGTACAGGACTTAAGCAATTAACAGCTTTTGCAAATATTTTTGCAATAGATGTTTTACCTGTTCCTCTTGGACCACTAAAAAGATACGCATGCTGAATTTTATCATGCATAAGTGCATTTTGTAAAGTTCTTATAATAACTTTTTGTCCTGCAACCTCATCAAAGGCTTTAGGTCTATACGCTCTATATAATGCTACATATGCCATATCATTCACTGATCCTTTCTATCTTTTTTATTATAACATATAAATATGTTAAACACTTACTTTCCTAAGCAAAATTTTGAGAACAATTCATTTAGTAAATCATCTTGATAATATTCACCTAAAATCTCTCCTAATGACTTCCATGCTTGGGTTAAATCTATAGCATAAACATCAACAGGCATATCAATTTCTATAGATGCTAAAACATTTAATAAAGATTGTTTTGCTTCTTTGACTTTTTGTATATGTCTTACATTAGATAAATAGTTAAAATCTCTAGATTCAATATCTTCTAATGACAAGAGTTTTAAGATCGCTTTTTCTAAATCTTTTAAACCTTCTTTAGTAAGTGTAGATATACTTAATACTTCTTCAAGTTGTAGTGCTTTAGGAAGGTCTGCTTTATTACCAATAATAATTCTTCTTTGATCTTTCGTTAGTGCTAATAAGGTTTGATCTTCTTTGGTTAAAGCTTTACTTCTATCAAGAACAAGTAACACAAGTTCAGCTTCGGTAATTGCCTTTTTAGAGCGATTTACCCCTATTTTCTCTACAACATCTTCTGTGTCTCTGATACCTGCTGTATCCATTAATTTTAATGTAACACCACTAACGTTGATATAAGCTTCAATCGTGTCTCTAGTTGTTCCTTCGATTTCTGTAACGATTGCTCTTTCTTCATCTAATAGTGCATTTAATAGACTTGATTTTCCAACATTTGGTTTACCAACTATTGCGGTTTTTACACCATCTCGAATGATTTGATTTTTTTGTGATTCTCTTAAAATTAAATCAATTTCATTGATTAAATCAAGTGTTTTTGGTTTAATGATTTCTTTGCTCATAACGATTGCATCATCATATTCAGGATAGTCAATATTTACTTCTATGTGAGCGATGATTGTTAAAAGTTTATCTCTTAAATTTCTTATGAGTTTTGATGTTTCTTTTTGAACGCCTAAATTAGCAATCTTCATTGCTTTCTCACTTTTAGCATGGATGAGGTCCATAATCGATTCTGCTTCAACTAAATCAATTCTACCGTTTAAATATGCACGTTCACTAAACTCTCCTGGATTAGCTAATCTAATATCTAGTTCCAAGATACGTTCTAAGACTTTTTGCGTGATTAAAATACCTCCATGACAATTCACTTCAACTGTGTTTTCAGCAGTAAATGTTTTAGGAGCTCTCAATACAGTAACCATAACTTCATCTAAATGACTGCCATCATTATTAATGATATGTCCATAATGGACGGTATGACTTTTTACTTTATTTAAATCTCTACCTTTAAAAATTTTATTAAATTCTAAAATTGCAGATTCTCCAGAGATTCTAATAACTGATATGCCTGCAGTTCCAAAAGCGGTAGATATTGCAGCAATTGATTCTAAATGCATTATTTTATTTCTCTATCGTTGGGCTCTTGTTTGTGATGTGGTTTAAATGGATTAAATCCTCTATAAAAGTCTCTAGCCAAGACTAAAACGATCATTAATACACCTAAAATTGACCCAACAAGAATATATCCACTACCTAAGATTAAACCTACCATCGCAGTAACCCAAATGGTTGCTGCTGTGGTTATACCTCGTACAACATGAGCTTGATCCTTAATGATTACCCCAGCGCCTACAAAACCAATACCAGTAACAACTTGTGCGATAACTCTTTGTTGTTCAGGATCTATGTTTAGGCCGCTTTGAGCGAGAAGAATTTGTTGTTCAAACATTAATCTTTGCATAATAGCGATACCTGCACTTCCAAGTGCAACCAAAATATGAGATGAAAGTCCTGCAGCTTTACCTACATTTTGTCTTTCAAATCCAACAAAAGCAGAAATGATGTAAGTTAAAAATAGCGGTAATAAAATTTTTAATAGGATATCGTTAAATGTCATACCAAGTTCTAATTCTAAAATCATATTTTTTTCTCCCTTTCTTTATACATTTGATTAAAATGTATTTTTTCATTATTTTTATTATATCCCAAAATTGCATCTAAATTAACATTAGTTGCTGACGTATAAATGGATTGATCAATATCAGGATGTATCTTTCTTAAAGATTCAATTAATTCCTTGATTTCTCTTCTTTTTGAACTTGTTTTTTCTGCAACAACTGTGCAACCACAGTTCATAGATTGTATACCACTATATTTAATCCATCTAATGATATCTCTTTCTTTAACTTGCATCATAGGTCTAATAAGTTCAATACCTTCAAAGTTATCTGACTGTATTTTAGGAACCATTGTTTTAAATTGACCACCATAAAACATATTTAATAATGTTGTTTCAATGACATCATCAAAATGATGACCTAAAGCTAGTTTATTACATCCAAGTTCTTTTGCTGCATTGTATAAGAATCCTCTTCTCATTCTTGCGCACATATAACAAGGATTTTGTTTTGCAATTTTGCCAACAACCTCAAATATTTGTGAATTTCTAATTTCTAAATCAATATTTAGATATTTACAGTTTGTTTCAAGTAACTCTCTATTAACGTCTCTAAATCCTGGATCCATGGATAGGAAAACTACTTCAAAAGGTATTTTATTATGTTTTTGCAATTCTTGAAATAACTTAGCTAAAACTAAACTATCTTTGCCACCTGATATACCTACAGCAATTTTATCACCAGGAGCTATCAAATCATATTCATTAATTGTCTTAACAAATGGCTTAAATAATTCTTTTTTATAAGTTGTAATTAAACTTTTTTCAATTTCAAGTAAATCTCGTTTAGGTGTTTCTACGATGATTGTTTGACACTCTTTGATCATTATTAAGCCTCATTTTTATATTCTTTTACGACTTCTTCCGCATCTTTAACAAATGCATCAAGTTCTTTCCAACTCTTAATTCTACATCCTGAAGCCTTTGCGTGGCCTCCACCTTCGTATTTATTAGCTAATGTATTAATTGTTGGGCCATTTGATCTTAAACGGATTCTTATTTCATCTGGATATTCAATAAATAATGCCCAAACAGGAAATCCTTCAATACCTGATAAAGAATTAACTAGAGATGCAGCTTGTTCATCAGTAATACCAAATTTATTAATCACATCTCTTGTCATCTTAATATAGATAAATCCATCACAAGCAACATAATTTGAATAAACATAGCCTTTTAAAGCGACCATAGCTAATGTTTCTTTACTTAGTGATTGATCAATGAATTCAACATCTACGCCTTTTTCTAAAAGCATACCTGCAAGTTGATGTGTAACTTTAGAAACGCCTCTATATCTAAATCTACCTGTATCTGTGACGATACCCGTATAAAGTGCGATTGCGCCTTGTTTCGTTAATTTCAATTCATTCTTAAATGTATGATAAAAATATGCGATCATTTGTGCACATGATGGAAAAGATGTATCTACCCATCTTAAGTCGCCATAATCATCTACTGGAATATGATGATCAATTTTAATCAAATAACTACCCATTTCATATCTAGGGTCACTAATACGTTCAGCTGTTGCAGTATCTACGACGATAACCAATGCATTTGCATATTTGTCATCAGTAATTGTATCTACTTTACCTACAAAATCTACAAAATCTGAAGTTTGTCCAACAACATAAACATGTTTTTCTGGGAATGTCGTTTTAATAATGTCTTTTAATCCAAATTGTGCGCCATAGCAATCTCCATCTGGACGTTTATGTCCATGAATGATAATTGTTTCTGCTTGTTTAATTTTATTTAATATTCTTTTCATTTTCTACTACCCTTTCGTCAAAATCTTTTAATATATCTTCTACTTCATTCCAATCTTTTAAACTCGCTCCACAAGCATGATTATGTCCTCCACCGCCATATTTTTTGGCGATATCAACAATCACTATACCTCTTGATCTAAACTCCCCTACGATGACGTTATGTTCTACATCTTCAGTGAAATTAGCCCAAATAGGAACTTCTATGATACCTGCCATCTGATTGACCATACCTCTTGAGATAGAATGAAAATCAAGTCCACTTTCTTCAATTACTTTTTGATCATTTTTTCGATAAGCCACATTATGATCTGTTAACTCAAAGTTTTGAAAAATTTGTTTAGTCTTTCTTTTTTGAAGTGGTTCTGTATATATGAAATCATAAAATGGTTGGATGTCAGGATTAAAACTTGTAATATATGATGCAAGTTCAAAAGTTTTACTTGGATTATTTAAATATAAGAATCTTCCTGTATCAGTAACCATACCTCCATAGAGATAAGTTGCTGCCTCTTGAGTTATTTTAAACTCAAATTCTCTTGCCAAATCTACGATCATCTCAGCTGCTGAAGCAAATGTAGGATCTTTATAAAATATAGAGACATTTTCTACATCTGTATCATTTTGGTGATGGTCTATAATCACGATTTCTTTGCCTAATGGATATCGATCATCACTAATCATTCTTGTTACTGAAACATCGGTGATAATGACTAAAGCATCTTTATACATATCATCAGAAATTTCATCCATTTGAGCTTTATAACTCATCTGATTTAAATCTCCAACGACATAAACCTCTTTTTGAGGATAATTTTCCTTTAATAATAAATAAAGTCCATATTGACTACCGATTGCATCCATGTCTGGTCTAGAGTGTCTATGGATGATAATTTTGTTATATTCTTCTATTTTCTTTAGTATTTCTTTTTTAATATTCATACAAATTCCTTTCTTTTACGGATTATAATAGTATATCATAAAAAGAGAGAAAAAGCGATTATATAACCGCTTTATTTTCTATTGTTTAAGCTGATATATCGCTATCTTTAGCGTTATTTAGCTTATCTACATCTTTTTTCAATCCCTCTGACATTTTATCTCTTCCCAATGTTTTTCTTTGTCTAATGAACAAGAGATAGTAACTAGTTAATACAACTACAAGATAGATGACCACATTTCGTGTCACTTTATCTCTTACATTAATAATAATAGGTGCATTATAACTAACTCCATCAATATCAGTTAATGGTACTTCATCATATTCATTTATGTAATTATCTAATGGTGTTTTTAATGTGTAAAGCGATTCAGTAAGTTCAACTTCTATATCAAAGATTTCTACTTCATCTTTGGAAAAAGTAATATGTGTGATCGTCTGAAAGACGTCATCTTTTTCAAAATAATTTCTTAGAAAAAGTGAACCTTGTGTATCTGGATCAAATGCAGAATATAATCCAAGATTATATAAATTAAACCCTGTGTATGAAACCTCTACATCTGAATCAGCACTTACTAAAACATCAAAATATTCAGGTAACATTTCCCCGCTTTTTTGAACAACTAATAATTGAAATCCTTCTAATACTAGTAATCCATTAGTTGTATCAGTAATATGGGCAGCTTGATATATGAGAACTAAAAATTCTTTATCATTTTGTGTAACTGTTTGTTCAAAGACCGGTGTTTCATCATAATAAGCAGCAGAAATTAAATCTTGATATTCTTGGTTTTCTAATTTTTCAGCTGCAATATCTACAATTTCTCTAGATCGATAATATTCATCTGTTATGCTATAGACTAACATCAGTCCTACAGTAATGATGAGTCCAAACATAATTCTATTAACGAGCTTCATCTTAAGCCCACATACCTAGATTATTTGCTTTTGCATAGCTTTCTGCATTCTGGAACCATTGGTCTAATGAAATGCCATTAAATACTAATTGTTGATCTTCATCAGAATAGTTATTTTGACTATATCCCATCTTAACAACCATATAGTTAACCAAGACTCCATCAGCCCATACAAGGCCTAAATGTCTACCATATGTTTCACGTATACCTGATGTAGGATCATGTTGAATATACACGGTTGTTGCATTTTCTAATAAACTAGCAACATATTGTTGTGCTTGTGTTGCTAAATCTCCTGAGCCTGTTTCTAATGTATCTATTCCAATAAATCTAACGCGATCAGCACCTTCAAAACCTGGAGTGAAATAAGCAGTATCACCATCATTGTTATAAATGAATTCTACTTCTACAACGCCACCAGCTTCGGTGAAATAATCAAGTAATAAATATTCAGCTTCTAAAGTAAATGTTTCAGGATATGCAACTGGGTGTGTTCCAAACATTGTAAAGTTATCAACAGCATAAATGCCCCAATCTGCAATATTAAATGTTGTATTACCTTCGACTACTGACATGTCTCTTACAAATGTTTTATCATTTGCATATAAAAGCCCACCACCAACAGTTCCTAAAACATCAGTATCAACATCGTTGTAGTATGTTAGTGCAATTGCTTCTCTACCATTAAATGAAAGATCTGCAGTTGTCATATCAGCTAAAGCTAATATTTCAGCACGACTACTTGGATTTACGATAATGAATGTTTCATGTGATGCTAGTGTTCCAGTTAATTCTATTGAAGTCTCAACTGTATCAGTTACAACTCTTCTATAAATTGTTAAACTAAAATTTGATAAATCAATTGCTTCATCAGTTGTATTATATAACTCAACCATTTTGGATTCATCAGAACCTTCAAAATATTTAGAAATGATTAACCCTAATTCAGGTATAATTAATTCTTCAGCAATATAGACAACTACAACCGCATCATCGTTTAAGATGTCGCCAGCTACTAATTGATCACCATATTCTACAAAATATCCAGGTTCAACATCATTTGTTTCTACTGTTAAAATTTCAACAATGACATTGATTTTAGATAAACTTGCATATATCTGTGCTTGTGTTTTTCCTGTTAAATCCGGTAAAATATTTGCAAATAATGCAAAATTAACAGTTATTTGATCTCCCGCTTCATAAGTTTGCCCGACTTCAAAGCCTTCACCATATGAAACAAAATAACCTTCTGTTATATCAATATTTATAACATCTTCAAATACGCCTTGTACTCCTAAATCAGAAAAAACATTAACAACTTCTTGTTTTGATTTTCCTGCTAAATCTGGTAAACCTAATTCTTCATCTGTTTTACATGCAACTATTGTTAAACTTGTTAATATAGTTACAAAAATTAATAGTACTTTTTTTATCATTTTATATACATCTCCTACTTGTAATGTGCAAAGATATTATATCATAATTAAACAATTTATTATAGTATTCTAAGTTTCTTTATACTTAAGTATAAAAAGATATGTTTTTCTAAAACTATTAAAAAAAGCGGCTCCGTTAAAGAACGGAACCGCTTTATATAAAATTTATGCTTTATTAAAAATTATGAAACTGTGTGAGATCCTAAATATGTGAATGTATCACTAGGATATTCAGTCCATTCAGCCAATGTAAATACTGCATTAGGTGAAGTAATATTAGCATTTCTTACCCATGTTAAATTTTCAGCATCATTTTGATTATTAGTATGTCCAATTGAAAGAATAATATCAATGACAACACCATTTTTTCTTAATACAACTGCATCATCACCATTCCAATTTGGAACACTTGGATATGATTGAGCTACATCAGCAAGGTCTAATATTGCTTGAACTGCACTTGCGTTTGCGATGATAAACACTTCACCAGCTGCAAGTGTTCCAGTTAAAGTATAAGAAACTGAAACTTCTGTAGAACCATTTGAATATAATTCTAATGTATAAGCAGTTAAGTCAAGAACACCATCAGTTGGATTGTATAATTCTAATGCTTTATTACTACTTGAACCTTCGATATATTCAGAAATGAATAAATCCATAGCTACAGTAGGTTCTAACATTGTATGTGATCCTATGAAAGTAAATGTATCTTGAGGATTTGATACCCATTCACTAGGTGTAAACACTGTATTTGGGCTAGTAACTGTTTCATCACGAACAAGTGTATGGTTAGCTGTTGAGCCTGTTCCCACTGTCCATTCACTACCTGGATCTTCTCCAACTAGACCAATAACATCAATCACAATACCTGATTTAACAAGTTCTACTGCATCGTCGCCATTAAAATAAGTAACGCTTGATACAAGATCGCCTTCATCAATGATTGCTTGTACTGAACTAGAATTGTAAATTACATATACATCACCATTAAGAAGTGTACCAGTTAAAGTAACTGTATTGTTTGGAGTTACTGCACCATTTGAATATTGATTGATTGTGTATAATGATAAATCAACATCAGCACCAGTACCATTAAAGATTTCTAATGCTTTATTATTTGAGCCACCTTCGATATATTCTGAGAAGAATAAATCTGAAGCGCCAGATATTGTTGAAGGAACGCCAACTTTAACATAGAACATTGCTGTTGCTTCAGCTCCATTTAATGTTGCTGTTGCTGTTAAAGTAATTATTTCAGTTAATTCAGCTGGTAAAACTACTGCACCAGTAGCTGCGTTGATTATTGCATCATTTGATGAAGCCCAAGCGATTACTGAACCTTCTTCAGTTCCTAATACGGGAAGAACAAGAGTTCCTGCTTCTGTGATTGTTTCTACTAATTCTATAGCAGCTAAATCCATTGCAGCTTTGTCAGCGTCAGTTAATGTACCAACACCTAAGATTGTTGAACTTGTATAATACATGAAAGGTCCATTAGCCCAAGCCATAACAGCTGTAACATTTAAAACGTCACCAACAACTATTGCTTCTAAAGCAGTTTGTGCTGCTGTAGTTAATGTGCCTCTTGAATCAAATTTAATTTTTACTGAATTACCTTCAGCAGGTCTTGATAATGTAACTGTAATATTATCATAGCTGTCAGCATATACATCAGTAACTAATAGATTGTTTAATTCTACTAACATACCTTGATACATTAACATATCAGTTTCAGTTAACATTACTGCATCAACATTAGTTGCTGCAGGAAGTGTACCTGTAGTAAGTGCTACAACTTCAGTAGGAGATATTTGTCTAAGTCCATTGTATACAGCACGTGTACCTGTAACGACAACTTCTTTACCTACATTAGCTTCAAATAAATCTTGAATGTCAGTATCGAATGTATAAACAGCAATACCACCAGTTAAATCTTGAATGAAATAAGTTCTGTAATATTCATCAGCTGTAACAACACCTTGAACGATAACAACATCATCTATTTCAGCATCGATTGCTGCACTTATTGGAACGATATTACCAACTAATATTTCAAACATAACTGTATCAGTTTCAGTGCCTTTAGTAATTGTTGCAGTTAAAGTAACTGTAACTTGTTTCATATCAGTAGGAACAACGATAACGCCAGCATCTGAAATAACTGCTGTATTATCAGAAGTCCAAGCAATTGCAGTTCCTAGATAAGCATCTAGTAAAGTTAATGTTTCATCTGCAATAACAGGTTGATCAACGTCTACCATAAGTGAAGCTTTTGTAGCTATAACAGCAGCTGCATCAGTCAATGCACTTTCAGTAATCATTGTAGTATCAGTGAAATATAGATAAGGAGCATTATTCCAAGCAAGTGGATTTGTAATAGCTACAACATCTCCAACTGCTAGAGAAGCTAATAAAGCAGCAGCTTCAGTAGAAAGTGTTACTCTTGAATCTTGTTTCATTGAAATTTCCATACCTGATGTACCATCAATTAGGTCAACATAAGTATTTCCATAAGAATCTGTGTCAACACCAACAACAATTAAACCAGTCATTTCAACTAATTGACCTTGGAATGGTTCTAATGAATCTGAATCTAGGCCATGAGTATCAACGTTAAGTGCAACGATTGGAGCTGTTGCATCACCAACTAATTCATATGAATAAATACTTGATAATTGGATTAAGCCTTTATATTCTGCTCTTTCACCAATAATAGTAATTTCTTTACCAAAATTAGTTTGTAAGAATGTTTCTAAATCGCCCCAGCTTGTATAAATTGCTATACCAGCTGTATCATCTTGAATAAAGTAAGTATTTTGATATTCAGCAGAAGTAACAATACCTGTAACTTCAACTAAATGACCAGTGCCTAACTGTACTGCTTCTAAGATTGTAGAGTTTGGAAGTTCACCAACTTTAAACATAACAGTGAATGTTCCAACTTCAGTACCCTTAGTAATTGTAGCAGTTAATGTAACATCTTCTTGACCAGTAACAGGCATTATTAATGCGCCTGTAGTTGCATCAACTAATAGAGAATCTGAAGCCCAAGCAATTGTTGCACCTTGAGTAGATGTTGCAAGAAGATCTAATGTATCTGCTTCAATATATTCATATTCAAACATTGGTTCTAATTCATCTTTAGCCATTTGAACTGCTTCAGCATCAGAAGCGATATAAGTGATATCTTCAGCTTCGCCAGTAAATACTAGTGTGAATATTGTTCTATCATTTCTATAAGAGAACATGAAAGCATTAAATGATACTACTTTTCCATCAAATGCATTAAATGCAGCTTTATTAGATTTGTAATAAATCATAATTGCATTATCTGTATAAGGTGAGTTAGCATCAGAGTTAATGTTTGCTCCACTATAATCAGTGTTTACAAAGAAAGTTTCATAATTACCATCACCTTGAATTTTAACTAGTGCAGTAATTTCAACATATTCATACACAAATAAATTGCTTGCGCCATATGTAGGTGCTGTATCAGGTACAAATGCAGCAATATCATCAACAACTGTTGGAGTTAATACTGTAACATCACCTTCAGAGAGAGTTGCAACAGCTGGCATTGTAGAGTCTGATGTGTTGTTTAATTGTGGAGAACCGTTATAAACATCAAATAGACCATAAACGTCATATACCATACCTACAGTAACTGTAGGAGCAGCGCCGTTATAAACAGCTAAGATACCAGTTGAATCAGCAAATAAATATGTATCTGCAGTTAATCCAACTACTGTAACGTCTTCAACTTTAACAAAATCGCCAGCAACAGCAGTTGCTAATACATCAGCAATACTTGCATATAATGTTGGTTCAACATTTGCTAAAACTAATACTGTAAATTCTTTTGTAACGCTTTGAGTATCTTTAGTTAATGTAGCAGTTAAAATAACTGTAACATCATCTAATCCCATTGCTGGACGAGTAACTGTACCATCATTAGCGATAGCTGCAGTGTTATCTGATGACCATGTAACAACTACGCCTTCAGAACCTACTGTAACAGGTAATGTGATATCAGTTGCGACACCACCACTAATACCATCTAATATAAAGCTGTTTTAGCTTCATCTAAGATTTGTGATACTGGTTTTTCAGTGAATGCTAAAACTTTAATTAAGAATGTAGCTTCTTCACCACCAATTGTTGCAGTTAATGTAACAACTTGGTCAGCAATTCCGAAATTAGGTCTAGTTACTGAACCATTTATTGCAACATAAGTCGCATTTGATGTTGTCCAAGTAATGTTTAGTCCTAATGCAGTTGCAGGAAGAACGATGTCAGTTGTTGTTTCATAAACTGAACCAACCATTTCTAATGTTGTACCTGTGATCACAATAGCATCAAGTGCATCTAGTGGATCAATAACTACAACTGCAGCTATAACTGTAACTGTAACAGAATAAGTTTCTGAAACATCGCCTAAAGTTAATGTAGCAGTTAATACAACTTCAGTATCTACTGCTGGTCTAGTAACAACGCCTGCGTTACTAATAACAGCTGTATTTCCTGATGCCCAAGATACTGATATTTCACCAATTGTTTCAGGTAAAATTAAGTTCTTAGTAACTGAGTCCTGTGTGTCGCCACTTGAATACGTAACGGCAATCGTTTCTAATGCTTGATCTACTAAATCTTGGTCTGTGTCACCACAAGCAACCAAAACTACTGCAGAAAGCATCATAAACATAAACGTTAACAGAACTTTAGATAAATTAAATCTTTTTGATTTCATTTGAATCCTCCGTTTTTTTTTGTTTATTTTTTTGATGTCTTTGTAGACTTTCAAAATTTATAAAATATGATGTTGCCAGTCAATGAACTGACTGGCAACCTTAAAACCTTAGTTAATTACGCACCTTTTTGAGCTTCATTATAAGCTTCATTAAGTGCTTCTTGAATGTTTCCATCACCTAGCATAATACGTTCTAATGCTGAACCAACTTGAGTACGAGCTCTTGAAGAACCGATAAATGCTGGATCAAAGAACATGTATCCTGATTGTTGATAAGCTGCATTAGCTGCCATTGCGATAGCTGCTGCTTTATTATCAGTTGTTGATGGATTGTTTAAGAATGCTTGATATTCTGTAGATGTATAAGCACTTGTTCTTACAGGAAGATATCCAGTTTCAATTGCCCAATCAGTTGTTACATCTTTAGAAATTAAGTATTTTAAGAATAACCATGAAGCTAGTTTTTCTTGATCTGATCCTGTATCCATTAATGAAACATTCGTACCTTGTTGAATAACTGCTTTTTCATCTAGCATATTTACATTATAAGGAACTGGTGCAACACCAATTTCAAAACCACTACTTGGAACATTATATGTAACGCCAGCTGAAGAACCAATAGTTATAAATGTTTGTTGGTTAACAAATGGAGTTGAAGCATAATCTTGATCCCAGAACTCAGGTAATGTAAATACTGTATTATTATTCTTTAAGAATGTCATAGCAGCAAATGTATTAGCATTTTGATGCCATAGGAATTCACCTTCGAATGTAGAGAAGTTTAATGCAGTGTATTCACCACCGAATTGTCTAGCAAATGTAATGAATGCATTTCCTGTTGAGTCATATGCTGCAGGAACGATTAACGCTTGAGCTGCTGCGATTTCAGTTGCTAGTTGTGCTGCAGTTTGACCTGGATTCGCATCTAAAACTTTTTGTCTTGCGATTGCTTGACCTTCTGCTTCTAATTGAGGAGCTATAGCAATGATATCTTGCCATGTTTCAGGAACGTCTAGTCCTAAATCATCAAAAACAGTCTTATTATAAATCATTACTTCAGTTGATTTATTAAATGGAAGAGAATAATATGTACCATTTGCATCATATTGTGTATTTTCTTCTAAGTAAGATGCGATAATATCGTCTAATGCGTCATCACCATTTAATCCCCAAGTTTCTGAATAGATATAAGGATTTAAGTTAAGTACTGCATCACCATTTAAATATTCTGCAACATGATCTGGATAACCTTGAACTAAGTTTGGATAGTCACCAGCTGTAATTGCATTAATCATATTACTCTTTAATGTATCATAATTACCAGTACCTTCTGGTATAGTAACTGTTACATTAGGATACATAGCCATAAAGTCAGTTGCATATCCACGGATTAAGTTTGCTTTATCTTCACCCATTGCATGCCATAATTCGATTTCTACAGTTTCAGTAAATGTAGTTGGAATACCACTATCTACAACTGTTAATAGAATTGCTGCACTAGCTCTTACGCCATCATAAGTAATTCTGATGTTGATTGTGTAAGTTCCAGCTGCATCTAATAGATAAGCACCACTTACAACGATATCTGCAGTGATATCTTCACCATCAGGTGTTTGTGCAGTTATACCAGCAAGTGGATCATAAGAACCAGAACCTATGTAATATAGTTGTTGTGCAACTACACCATATAATACTGGTGGCTCTACGCTTGCATCACCTTGAACTGTTAAATTAATAGTTGCAGAAGCAGTTGCGCCTGCGCTATCTTCAACTGTTAATGTAATAACATATGTACCAGCAACGTCATTGTCACCTGTTTCATATCCTGTCACTACGATTGCTCTAGAGATGTCACCATCTTCTTCATCTGTAGCTGTTACGCCTTCAAGTGGTGTAAACGCGTCACCTTGTTGAATCACTTGAGTAGGATTTGTAACAGTGATTACTGGAGCTTGATTTCTTTTAGTCGCACAAGCTGATAAAGTCATAACTCCAAGTATTACTAAAATCGAAAATACTATTTTTTTCATTACTTTCCTCCTAATAATTTTTTGTCTTATATATTTTCTATATCTTTTTTAGATATATTTATCCTTTTGTACCGCTTCTTCCTACACCTGAAATAATAAATTTCTTAAGTGAGAAGAATAAAATAATTAATGGAACTGTAACTAACGCTGTTGCGGCTAATTGAATGTTATAAACCGGTCTAGCATCACTTGCTCCTGAATCAGTTGTAAAACTTGTTCCACGAAGTGCTACTGAGATCAACCAATTATCTTGTGATCTTGTAACTAATTGTGGCCAAATATATGCATCCCATGCACCAATGGCACTTAAAATGATAATTGTGATGATTGTTGGTTTTGCAATTGGAATCATAACGCGAGTTAAATATTTGAAATCTCCACATCCATCTACTCTTGCTGCTTGATAAAGTGTATCTGGAATTTGTTTAAATGATTGTCTTAAGAAGAAGATATAGAATACACTTACCATAAATGGAAAGATCAATGCTGCTATCGTATCAATCCAACCTAGTCTTGAAACTGTAACATAGTTTGTAATTGTATATAATTCTCCAGGAATCATCATTGTTAGTAAAAGAATTGAAAATATAAACTCTCTACCTTTGAAATTTAATCTTGCAAATGCGAATGCCGCTAAAATTGTTGTTGTAACTGTCCCTAACATTGTTATAACACCAACTCTAATTGTATTCCAAATATAAGTACCAAAATCAAATCTTGTAATTGCTAGTTTGAAGTTTACCCATTGCATTTCTCCAAGTCCTATAACAAATCTTGGATTTAAAGCAGTAGTAAGCTCTTCGTTGGTCTTTAAAGCTGTTAGAATCATCCAATAAAACGGAATGAATATAAATAATGCCATTAAAGTTAAGAAGGTATAAGTCCCAACCATTCTAACAATCTTTAATATAAAGTCTCTTTGACTTATTTTTTCTAAGTCTTGTTGACTTTCAGATTGTTCATCTCTTCTTTCTTTTCTTTCTTTAGCAATTCTAAATGTTTCTCCTGAGAAAAACATCTTTAATTTATCCCATGCATTGATTAATGTTTGCTTTAAACGATAACCTTTAACAAGTTCTTTCATTTGGAATCCAATTTCGTATCTTAATACTGCAGAAAATGGATTTAAAGTAACTAAACTCATTACAGCGTATAAATGTTGAGTCCGATAAGACCATTCATCAACTTCAATTGCTTCTTTTGAGAAATATCTTCTCATATTTTGAAAAGCCATTGGAGTAAAAACTAATAAATATCCTAATAAAAGTGCAATGATTGTATTAACGCCTGCTTGCAGGAATTCTAATCCGAAAATTGTATATATTGTCCCTGGATCAACTTGTTCTGTAATAGCTCCTGGTTCAATTAATAAGACAAACAGATAACTAACTAAAATAAATGCGAATACCACATACACAATATCGATTAGGTTAGCTATGAGTTGTAATTTCTTAATGCTTTTTGTTATTCTTTTCATATTATCCTCCTAATCAATAATGAACACGTTTTTTACCTACTCTTAATTGAATGACAGTAAATACCATAATAATTAAGAATAATAGGATCGCTGCAGCTGCAGCTTCACTTAACGCACCATTTCTTCCTGTTTCTTGTAAGTATTCATATATAAAGAATACGATAGTCTTCAAGTTAACCTGTCCATTTGCACCTGTTGTAATCACACCAGATGTACCAATAATCGCTACAATAGAAGAGTAAGTCTTAAATGTACCAATAATGGATGTTACTAAAATATAGAATATCATCGGTGAAATCAACGGTACTGTAATTCTTCTAAATGATTTAGATCTAGAAGCACCATCAATTTGTGCTGCTTGATAATATTGTTTATCAATACCTTGTATACTTGATAAGAATACAATAATTTTAAATGCTAACCCTGCCCAAACACCATGAATTAGAATAACTGCCATTGCAGACCAATAAGTCGCACCAACACCTACCCATGGAACTGGGGTTCCTCCAAACCAGGTAACAACTTGGTTTGCTAATCCTAAATTAAATAAATCATTCGTATTTCCTTTAAACATAAATGCGAAAACTAAACCAATCGCAATTGAATTTGTTACATAAGGTAAGAAAAACATGTTTTGGAAAAATCCTTTAAGTGGTTTAATCGAATTCATCGCAACAGCAATGAATAAAGCTGCTACAATTGCGATTGGTACACTTACAAATACGATAATTGCAGTATTTAATATAGCTTGTCTAAATCCAGATTCGCTTAATACTGTAACATAATTACCAATAAGTGTGTATCCATCGAATTCTCCGGTTACAATATTGTACCCACTGTAAAATGAAACTAAAAATGAATTAATAATTGGATAAAATGTAAATACTCCTAATACCAGTAGTGCTGGTAGTAAGAAGAAGATTGCTTTAAACCAACCAGGCATATGCGCAAAGAATCTTAAATGATGTTTCTCTAGAAAATCATTTAGTCTCACTGCCATATAATGTGTTTTAGACCTAATAGACCATTTT
The DNA here is from genome assembly GCF_016865445.1 of Mariniplasma anaerobium. Lineage (GTDB taxonomy): Bacteria > Bacillota_I > Bacilli_A > Acholeplasmatales > Acholeplasmataceae > Mariniplasma > Mariniplasma anaerobium. The sequence continues at coordinate 1,875,640 of NZ_AP024412.1, forward strand.
AATTCTCTAATAAACTCTTTCATGATAGAACGAGTCCTGTTTCTTTATCAAAAACATGAACTTTATGTGCTTTAACCATAAGTTTGATCGTTTTTTTACCTTCGACTGATTCTGATTCAACAAGCGCTCTTAATGGCTTGTCACCAATCATGAAACGAATCATAGTATCTCTACCTGTATGGTCTATATGTGTTGTATCAACAACAAAGCCTTGATCGTCTACTTTAAAGTCTTCTGGTCTTATTCCTAAATCATATTTTCCATCTTTGATTTTTGTATCTGCAAGGACTGTACCGTCTGATAAGACAATTTTGCCTTTTTTAATTTCACCTTCAATAATATTGATTGGTGGATTTCCTAAAAACTTAGCAACAAAGATATTGTCAGGTTTGTTATACATAACTTGAGGTTCATCCATTTGTTGTTGCATTCCGAAATTAAGAACAACCATTTGATCACTAATACTCATAGCTTCTTCTTGGTCATGTGTAACAAAGATAGTTGTAATTCCAGTTTCTCTTTGAATACGTTTAATTTCTTCTCTTGTTTGAAGTCTTAATCGAGCATCTAAGTTTGATAGTGGTTCATCAAGAAGTAAAACTCTTGGTTTTTTAACCAATGCTCTTGCGATTGCAACTCTTTGTTGTTGCCCGCCTGATAGTTGTGAAGGTTTTTTATCTAATTGATCTCTAATACCAACCAATTCAGCCATTTCAACAACTAATTTTTCTGCTTCTTGTCGCTTGATGTTTAAATTTTCAAGTGGAAACATAATGTTTTGACGTATTGTCATGTGTGGATAAAGTGCGTAGTTTTGAAAAACTAAGCCGATTCCTCTTTTTTCTGGTGCAAGTCTAGTAACATCATCTTCACCAAAGAAAATCTTACCTTCAGTAACCGGATGAAGTCCCGCTATCATAAATAAAGTGGTAGATTTACCACATCCAGAAGGTCCTAGTAAACCAACAAGTTTACCTGATGGAATTGTAATTGTTAACTGGTCTACTGCTCTTGTCTGATTTCCTGATTTGTCAGTAAAGACTTTCGTTAAATTCTCTAATCTAATCTCCATGTAAAATTCATACTCCTTATTGTAATTTTTTTATTTAAGCTAAAAATAAAAGCACTCTCGATATCCCAAAAGTACTTACGTTTCGTATATGAAAAAAACGGAATTCTTCGCTTTCATATTAATGGTTTGAAAAGCATTTTGTGATTCACACATAAATTACTCACCTCAACACCTTTATTATATAATAATACCCTTCAAATATCAATGGAGTTTTGGTGTCAATTTCGTGAATTTACTTATTCTTTTCTTTCACCTAGCGTGAAAGCGCTTTTAGGGGTAGTTTGATTATAGTATGTAACCCCTTAATTGTCAATGAAAACAGTAGTATTTCTTGTATAAAAAAGAAAAATAAGCACAAAAGTGCTTATCACAGACTGTAGACAAAAGGACTTTTCAAAAACGAGTTTTCGTTATGAATCGCCCTTTTTTTGTTTTTTGTGGATAAATATAAAAAAAAGATCTCTATTTGCTCGATATCAATAATAAAGTAAAGCTATGTCCACATTAATGCGGCTAACTTTTTCAAATTATACATACTAAAAATCATGAAGCTTCGATCTTCATTCTTTTGACGTCCCCTTAAATAGGTAACACCTAGACAGTGATTCATCTTTGAAATCCCAAAAACTCTTTCAACTGATGATTTTCTTTTGGGATAAAGCTCCCTTCCAATCTCTGAGAGTCTCGTTTCTTTGATTAAAGGATTTACATACTCTAATTGATGTCTTGTTAAACTTCTTGTTTTTTGATTTGTACACTGTGCTTTAAATGGGCATCCTATACAATCTTTAACACGTGTCTTGTATTCACGGTATCCTAGTTTATTGGTGCCTCTATAAGTTAGTATCTTTTCATTTGGACATATATAATAGTCATGCATTTCAATATAATCGAATCTATCCTTTGTAAGGTGCCGTTCTCCATTTAGACCTATAGAACCATCTTTTCCTTTAGGCCGTTTATATGGCAATACAGGTAGGACTTTTCGCTTATATATTTCATTGAGAAGAATTGGATTATCATATCCAGAGTCCATGACTGCCACTTTAACTTCCTTATGGGTATCTAGATAGTTAACTACTGTATCTAACACTGTTATACTATCATGAAGGTTTCCTGCAAACATCTCAGAGGATAAAACCCAACCGTTCTCATCGCTGATCACTTGATTGCTGTAGGCTAATTGTCGTTCTTTTTCACCTTTATGAAACATCCCGCAATCTGGATCAGTTAAACTGATGATTGCTTTCTTTGGGCTATCATAATCAATGATTTTCTTACCTTCTTTTAGTCTAAGTTCATTAATTTCTTCATGGAGCTGTTTAACATATTTATGTGTTGAATCATTGATTAAGATATCATTAACACGTCTTTTATTGGCATATGCTTTAATATGTGTTGAATCGACAAAGATGTTATCCATCTTGACTAACTTTAAGTTCATTGCTTGATATAAAATGGTGTTGAAAATTTCTTCAAATATATCTGTGTCTTTAAATCGTCTAACGTAATTTTTTCCAAATGTTGAGAAATGAGGAATGTCATCGGAAAAATCATATCCTAAAAACCAACGATATGCAACGTTTACTTCGATTTCTTCAATCGTACGTCTCATCGAACGAATGTTAAATAAATATTGAATAAAGACAATTTTAAATAAAACGACTGGATCAATTGAAGGTCTGCCCATATCATCTGAATATAAATGCTCGACAATATCATAGATAAAATCAAACTGCATCACTTTATCCACCTTGCGGACTAAATGATTTTGTGGGACAAGTGAATCAATATCAACGACTTGTAGATTCTTGGTGTTGTTTTTTTGATCTCTATTTAACATATATAAGCACCACCTTATACATATATTTTACCACTTACCTATATATTTATATATAGGTAAAAGTGATTTTTTAGAGACATAAAAAAAGAGGAGGACTCAGAACGCCTTTTAGAACCTTAATAGCTCACGCGTTTTTAAGCAGTCTAAGCCGCACATTTTAAACTGGTCCTCACATTTGTATTTTATCACTTTTGTAAAAAAAATACCATATCCGAAGATATGATACTTTGTCTACAGCCTGAAATAAGCACAAAAGTGCTTATCATCTATTTTTTATGTTTTTATACGACTTTAAAATTCACAATGTTTAGGTGTTCTAGGGAATGGAATAACATCTCTAATGTTTTCAACTCCTGATAGATACATGACTAATCTTTCAAATCCCATACCGTATCCTGCATGTTTACATCCCCCAAATTTTCTTAAGTCAAGATACCAATTTAAGTCTTCTTTAGGAACATGCATTTCTTCCATTCGTCTTTCTAAAACATCTAGACGTTCTTCTCTTTGAGAACCACCAATTAATTCACCAGAACCAGGTACTAATAAATCCATTGCAGCTACTGTTTCTTGATCATCATTTAAACGCATATAAAATGCTTTTATATCCTTTGGCCAATCTGTAACAAACACTGGAGATTTGAAATGTTTTTCTGTTAAATATTTTTCATGCTCTGTACTTATATCTTTGCCAAATTCTGGTTGATTTTCAAATTTTTCATTTGCATTTTTAAGTATTTCAATGGCTTTATGATGAGATACTTTAGCAAATGGTTGGTTTAAAACATTTAACAATTTCTCTTTCAATCCTTTTTCTACAAATTTATTAAAAAATTCCATTTCTTCAGGCAATTTATCAAATACATATTGGATAACGTATTTGACCATTTTTTCAGCATTATCCATATCTTTTTCAAGGTCTGCAAATGCCATTTCAGGTTCAATCATCCAAAACTCTGAAGCATGTCTTTGTGTATTTGAGTTTTCTGCTCTAAAAGTAGGTCCAAAAGTATATACGTTTTTAAAAGCTAGCGCATAAGCTTCAGCTTCTAGTTGTCCTGTAACAGTTAGATTTGTTCTTTTCGCAAAGAAATCCTTTTTATAATCAATTTCGCCATCATCATTTTTAGGTAAATGATTTAGATCAAGTGTGGTCACATTAAACATTTGACCTGCTCCTTCACCATCATTACCCGTAATGATAGGTGTATGTGTGTAAATAAACCCTTGATTTTGGAAAAATTCATGAACTGCAAAAGCCGCAACGCTTCTTAATCTAAAAACTGCATGAAAAAGATTAGTTCTCACTCTTAAATGAGCGACTTCTCTTAAAAACTCTCTTGTATGTCTCTTAGGTTGTATAGGATAGTCTTCTGGCGAATCTCCTAAAAGCATAATTGAGGTTGCTATGATCTCAAAAGGTTGTTTTGCTTGTGGTGTTAATACTAAAACACCTTTAACCTCTAAAGAACTACCAACTCTAAATTTTTGAACATCACTAAAATTATCTAGCTTTTGTTCTTCATAAACCACTTGGATACTTTCAAAAAAAGTTCCATCATGAAAATTTATGAATCCAAATTCTTTTTGTGCTCTATTATTTCTAACCCATCCATATAATGTGATTTCTTTATTTTCAAAAGTTTCTTTATTTCTAAATATATTTTTTACTGTTGTTTCCATGTTATACCTCTCTCTTTATAAAAATAAAAACGTCCTTAAAAATAATCTAAGGACGTATAATTTACGCGGTACCACCTTAGTTCTAGACAAGATGTCTAGCACTTAAATTCCTTTTAACGCAAGGTCTACGAATAGGTCTACTCTCTTTTAAGATTTCTTCTATCACTCAGAGTGTTTTTCATTATATATTTTAACTAGACTCACACCATCTCCAGCTCGCTTAATAAAGGGTATATAATTTACTTTCTCATCATCGATTTCTCTATCATTATATATGTATAAAATCATTTTGTCAATCCTTACAAAATATCTATTAACTTGAAAATGAGTAAATAAAACACCATCTTAGTTCATTTGAAATCTTTATATTATTTATAATAATATAAAAATGAGCTTAGATTTCATCAATATCCTCAATTTCATCTTCATCTTCATCTTCGTCATCAGTCTCGATTAAATCAAATTTTGCATCCGCAATATGTATAAATTTCTTGCTGATTTTTTGACCGGTTTTATTGACAAGATCTGCATTTTTTGAAACACTTATAATTGCTCGATTTAATTTGTCCCAACGTTCATCATATCGTTTAAATTCTTCACCAAGTTTTCTTAATTCATCTAAAATAATTGATGTTTGTTCGTCTCTTTCCATGTTTTTAACGATAGTTTGAATCATTGTTAAAGTGGATAAAAGTGTCGTTGGTGAGACAATCCAAACTTGATTTTTTTGAGCATATTCCATAATGTCTTGATGATATGATGTTAACTCTGCAAAAATAGCTTCTGCAGGAATAAACATTACTGCTTGTTCAGATGTTTCTATAGGAATAATATACTTATCTTTTATTGCATTAATATGGACTTTAACATCCTTTTTAAACTCTTTTTCAGCAAAAAGTCTATCTTGAGCCCCTAATTTTTTATCCATCATTTTTCTATAATTATCTAAAGGAAATTTTGAATCTATTACAAGATTACCTAAAGGTTCAGGTGCGTGTATCATCGCATCAGCAATATATCCATTAGAAAGTGTTTTTTGTTTTTCATAAAGTGCTTGATTATCACCCATAACAGCACTAAGAAGTTGATAAAGTTGAACTTCTCCAAAAATACCTCTCGTTTTTTTATCTGTTAATAAACCATTCAAACTAACTACTTCTTGAGAAAGTGTTTCAATTTTCTTTTGAGCTTCATCAATTTTTGCTAATCTTTCAATCACGTTCGTAAATATCTCTGTTGTTTTCTCAAATCCTTGGCCTAGTCTTTGTTCGACTTTATCATTAATTTCTTTTAATTGTTTGTCAATTTTAGCCATCATATAGTCTTTAAATTCATTTAAATCTTTTTGACTTTGTTGATTAGAATGTCCAACTAAAGTTGCAACATTTGTTTTAAATTCTCCAAATTCTTTGGCTAATTTTTCATTTAAATCACCAAATTCTTTAAGTAATTTTATATCAAAATACCCATGAATATCTTTTTCGACTGATATAGGATTTTGTTGATCAACTTTTTTATTCATTAAAATAAAAAGATACACAAACATCCCAATAAGGATGATAATCAACCCTATAATAATATAATCTTCCATATTCTCACTCCCTTTACATGTCTTCTAAATAGTAAATATTAACAATTTCATCTATAATCTCTACATAAAATATCATGTAGGTTTCTCTACTCAATACGATGTCGTTTACTGATGTAATAAATCCATCATCATTTAATGCTTTTGCGTAATTTGTTTGTTCTTCAGGTTCAACCATAACATCTTGATATGCTCTTGATACTAAATCAGTACAATAATACTTATATGACATATCAAGAAAGAATAAAAAGTTATATAAATTTACGTCAACTTTATCATCTGCAAAATCAATAGCACCTTGGATTTGTTCTGAATCAACGTCTTTAACTCGCACACCAATAAATTTGTCGCGATAGTAAGATCCAAAATATGGATACTCTACAGTTCCTTCAGATCTATAGTAAGGATATAACCAGTAATTAGATGATGTTCTATTAATGGTTACACTGAAATCATGTGGTTCATCTCCTGGATGTCTAATGATATCCATGATACTTTCATCATCATCAGGAAAGCCTACAGCCTCAATAAACTGATTGTTTTCGGTTTTTATAGCTGCATGTCCACCAAAATAATAAGATATAAATGGATCAACAAAGAATTCACCCACAAATGGTGATCTTTGTGATAAGAAGATATCACCTGCTTGACCTAAATATTTTCTAGAGTCATCATTAAAAACTGACCTAGTATCTGATGTTTCATATAATGTTTCACGTGGAACTTTATAATATCTCCTCGTTTGAATAACTCCTGTTTGATATGCAAAGTCTTCCTCATATTCAAAAACTGCTCTATCTTTAAAATCATTAATCTCATTTCTAACTAAAATATCTTTTGTGACTGCTTTACCAACTGTGAATATACCTGCCCCGATTAATAACAAAATAAACCCTTTAACAAAGGTTATAACTCTTATTTTTTTCTTCTTTTTTTTATTTCTTGTCTTACCCATAAAAAAGAGTTTTTTCATCGCGTTCACATCCGTTTGATAGTGTTTTTATTATATCATATTAAAGATAAAAAAGCATACAAAAAAAGCCTTACTTAACCTGTTGTTTTATACAAATAGGTTAATATGTAAGGCTTTTAATATTAATATTTATAGTTTTGGTTTAATAACCAATCTTCTGTTTTCGCCTTCGCCTTCTGATTCAGTAATGACGTCTCTCCACTCACTTAGTTTTGTGTGAACAATGCGACGATCATATGAATTCATAGGATCTAATTTAACAGCAATTTTAGTTTGAGCAACTTCTTTAGCTGTCTTTGTAGCAAGAATTTCTAGTTGTCTTTTTCTGTTTTCATGATACCCACCTATATCTAAGCCGACAATTAAATGTCCTTCAGTAAAAGTGTTTAGGTAATTTCTTAGCATATATTGCATAGATAATAGTGTTTTTCCTTCTCTACCAATAAGTAGAGCATTTTCATCACTATCAATTGTATAATAAATTTCATTACCATCATCAACTGTTCTAACTTCCATTCTAGATCCAATTTCAAGTGTTTGTAAGATGCTTTCTAGATAAATTTTACCTTCGATAGCTAAGTTGATATTAGGTGTAGCTTCATATAATGTTGATGAACCTATACCAAGTAATCCTTTTTTCTCTTTTAAAACAGTAAATTTAATTTTATCTAATTGTATTCTTAAGCTTTCAACTGCGATCTTTTCAGCTTCTTGTAAAGTTTTTGATTCAATCTCTATTTTCTTTAACATATCCTCACCCCAACAATTGTTTTTCTTGTAGTCTAGCATGCTTTTTCTCATTTAATCTTCTGTTAAATATTGTTTGACTTAATGAATAAATATTACCAAATACCCAATATAACGCTAACGCATTACTTTGATATGATATGAACATCATCATGATAACCATAAAGTAGCTTACAAACTTCATTGTTTTTTCGGTTTGAGCGCCTTGTGGGTTTGCATTGTGCTTATATGTGTTCTTAGCATAACTTGGTTTCTTCATTGAAATTTTTTGTAGAGTAAACATTGTAGCACCAACGATAGCAGCTAATATAAGTGCTGTAATACCATCGTTTGTATTTGCTAAGTTAACACCTAAAAATTTAGTGTTTGAAACTGAGCTAGCATACATACCACCTTCTAGAGATATACGTCTAACAACGCCGTACATTGCAATAAAGATAGGCATTTGTAAAAATGGCATTAAACATCCAAATACATTGATACCATGTTTTTTATAAACTTGCATCATTTCCATTTGCTGCATTTGTTGTGATTGTGGATCTTTTTTATTCGCATATTTTTGTTGTACACGTTGCATATCTGGTTGAGCTAAGTTCATCTTCATTGTCATATCATTACTTTTCGCATAAATTGGCCATGCAAGAGTTCTTACAATTAAAGTTGTAAATAAAATACCTAATGCAAATGAATTACCTAATAATGATGCGAAAAATTGCATAATGAACGCTACTGGAATAACTAATACATAATCAAAGAATCCTGCATCTTCAGTTGAGATTGGTTTTTCACCACCCGCAACATAGACTTCAAATGATTCACTGTAGCCTTCATATGTGAAAGAAACTGGATAACTAACTTTATCTTTAAATCCGTCAACGCCCATTGGGTCATATCCAAGATCATCAAATAAAGCTGCATACGCTTCCGCGCTCATTGTTTCAGAAATAACGATAACATCTCCATCATTTTCTACTGCATAAGCTTCGATACCTGTTGGATCAAAACTTTGCCCCATATTATATAGGATAGCTTCTGATGGAAATCTAAAGACAACCATTGCAATATCATTATCTACAACTACAGTTTCAGGTTTAATATAGATTCTAAATGAAACTTCTTCGCCTTCAACGGTAAATGTAAAGGTTTGGATGCCGCCTTCAATTCCGATTTCATCTGGTGATGCATTAGAAGGAAGAAGTCCTTCATATGCTACTGGTTCATCAGAAGTTGCACCTGATTCATTCAATAGCCAATAAGAAAGTCCATTATCACCTTTAAATGAGATGGAATTTCGATCTTCATAATCGAAAACTAGCTTTTCGCCGTTTTCACCATATGGATTATTAACAATGACTTTTCCGACTGCATCACTACCACCACATGATGCAAGTGTGATAACAAGGAATAATGCCATAGCTATAAATACGATTTTTTTATAGTGTTTTTGCATTTTTATTCTCCATTAATTTAGATTTTTTTAATAGCAATGTCAACTTACTTTTTATCTCTTGATAGTCAAGTTGCTTAGCTTTTGGTCTTATAACAATTAAAAACAATTTATTTATAATAAATTGATCTTGCAAATCGCTAACAATCATACGAACTCTTCTTTTAATTAAATTTCTTTGAACTGCATTGCCATATTTTGTTCCAATAGACATTGCAAATCTAAAATTTTTAGCTTCAGGATCATTCGCTTGATATACTGCAAAATAACTGTCGTTTTTTGCATCTCGTTTTCTATACACCGCATCAATTTCGCTATATTTCTTAATACGATATTTTTTTTTCATTCGATTTTAGATAAATTATTTAAAAAAAGAACCACTCAAAAAATAACATAAAGTTATTATTTTAATCGAGTAGTCCAAGTGTTTTAAAATAATTTAGGTTTATACAGTTAATTCTGCGCGGCCTTTTAATCTGCGTCTTGCAAGTACGCGACGGCCACCAGCTGTTGCCATTCTAGCTCTAAAGCCATGAGTCTTTTGACGTTTTTGCTTATTTGGTTGATATGTTCTTTTCACAATTAAAACCACCTTTCTTGCGAAACCATGCTTTATTATTATATAAAATGTTGGTGGCTTTGTCAACAAAAAAAACGCATTTTGAATATATATTTATTTTACCCCTAAATATAGCCTATTTATTGAACTACTTTTATATATATACTAAATGTTTTGATGTGGATAACTTAATCACATTTTATACACATTGTGGATAACTGGATAACTTTTATAAAAAGCCTTATAAAAGTGTTTAATCCCCCAATTTATCCACAATTGGTTAAAAAGCAGATTG